>CBDUUO010000547.1:0-2828 GCA_965370395.1 uncultured bacterium | reverse complement strand
GACCGGCAGCCTTATTTGCTCTTACCTATCCTGAACATCTTGGTGCCGCAAGTTGGGCACACGCCCTGGGTTGCCGGCCGGCCGTTTTTCATCGTTATTTCCTTGGGGTCGTTCATTTCTCTCTTAGCCTTGCATTTTACACAATAGGCTTCCATGGTTTTTCCTCCTTAAATTTTTTTTAATTATTGCCCCGTTTGTCCCACTGCAGGCTTTGCGAACGGGTGGGTGAGTGTAATTATTATTGTGATGATGAACAAACACAAAAAAAGTGGATTTTGATTGTTGCCTGTAATTTTAAATTCTACACCGAAAACAGTAAATTTAGCAACCAAATAAAAGTCAATAACCGATCATTTGTGTGCGAACGGATCATTTTATCCCCGAGATAATTATGGATCCACCCGATAGAAATTTTGTTGTAATCTCCGATAAATATCATTCTGTATACGCGGAGGTATAATTTATCGTACACACCGCCGATTGGATCATAATCAACCCCGAGTTGTGATTTTCATAGCGGGTGAAACCGGGATATGCCCCGAGGTTTCCCAAAGGCCTAAGGAATTGATTACACAGAGGTTTTGAAAGTTGGAAAGAACAATAATAACCCCTGCGGTGGGTCATTTGAATAAGGGTCGTATGAACGCCTTATGTGGTATTCATTTTGCATCTGATTCTATCGCCGGCAAAACAAACCGTGTCTTTTTGGATGGCTGGAGACCGCCAACAGCCGGGGGGGCTTTTGGGTTCCAGGGTCCGGGAAACAAATGTCGGAGTTTGTAATAAAGGAGAATAATCATGAGGCATTTTTGCCTCGCTTTGGTGGCGGTTCCGGTGGCTATAATTATAAATGCAATGACGGCATGGGGGCAACAGGCACCGGAAACCGTCACCATAATCAAAGAATTCGAATTTGGTGATGCTTCCAAGGTAACTGGCAGCGACTGGCAAACACCGGTGGCAACATACAACGATGCCATTTACTATGTATATGTGACCCGTCAATTAAAGACGCTGATTGTCAAGAAGTCATCCACTGGCACGGTTTCTAAAAACGTTATCTTTGAAGAAACCGACAGTGCCCCCTGGTATAATGGCGCCTCTGTGGGTATTGACCGCAACGGGTATATTCATGTTGCCGGCAATATGCATCATTCCCCGTTTAATCATCCCAAAACAGGCAATCCTTATTATGAATATGCCTGGCAATATGTCGTCTCCGATAAACCGGAAGATATCTCCTCCTTTACGTTTGTCGGAGCTGATCGATCCCGGACCATACCGGGAACCTGGATCACCTATCCCTCTTTTGCCCGGGACCTGAACGGGGTGCTTTACGTTGCCTTTCGCCATCGGGTCAAATTCGGTACCGGCTGGTCCCCCGGCATCATGGCCGCAGCCATTGCGCGATATGATGCCGACGCCAAAATCTGGGTGATGCTGGGTGGAAATGACTACCCCCATGAGGAGAAAACCTTCTTCTGGAATGATTCCGGAGCGGGCGGTACGGCCTTTCAACCTTATCGGCCGCGCATCTTTTTTGACCGCAACAACCGCATGCACGTTACCTGGGTAGTTGATGACGGTAATGGTTCATCCGGCTATCACACCCATGTGCTTTATGCCTACTCGGATGACGACGGAGACACGTTTAAGCGCGCTGATGGTTCCCTTTACGAAACCTTTCCGATTACCCTGGTAAACGGAGATGTGGTTGTGGGGCCTGACTGGACCGGCAGCGACGGGAGCCTGTGGTACACTAGCTACGTTGGGGTTACCGCAGACGGGTATCCGGCAGTGTCTTTTGCCGATAACAGCAACGATACGGCCTGGTGGTCACTGTGGCGCCCGGGGATCGGCTGGTCTGCACCCGCAAAACTGCCCTTTGATTACATTCCCGCCAGGATTCTGACGGATGCAAACGGCATCCTGACGGCGGTTGACGGACACAACAAACTGCACCGCAGCTTGAACAACGGCATCAGCTGGTTGCCCTATCATGTGGAGACCCTTGGTATTCATTCCACCAATTTTGACTATCCCTACCTTCTGGAAACCGGGAATTTACGATTTCAAACCTATTCAACCACTACCGGTAAAGTTAAAGTCTGGACCGTTGGATTTGCAGGGAATAGAACACCGCGCGCAGAAACATCGGAGACTTCTCAAAAGATAAGTGCCAGTCGAAAAAAAATTGAGTAATGAACTGGCCAACAAGGCCCCGTATGATCCTTATGTAAGATAGCGATGAAGCTGCTGAAGATGTTTTTCTTTGGGATTACTAAAGCGTGCACCAACCTGAATTTCGTCTGCGGTAAGCCGCATGTGCCGGGTCTGACAATCGAAGCATAACTCCTGATCATGTGGGGGTACATTCAGGCAAAGTTGGAACTGAGGCATGGTCGCATTGGATGGTAATTTGATATCGGAGCCTTTGGGATACGTCACCAGTGCCCCCCCTAAAGAAATATCAAGGAGCACACCGTAAAAAGATTTTTTGCCGGTGCCTGTGCCGTAGACAGTTTTTGCCGGCATCTTGATTTTTTTGCGAGCAAATCTACGCCGTTCGGCACCAAATTCAGGACCGCTTAAATACCCTTGTTGCGCCAGATAGTCGGTGATGATCTTATCCAGCAGAGAGGCGACGGTGCGACGTTCTTTTTGTGCCGCCCTTTTTAAGGCCTCCCGAATCTGGGTGGGCATCCTCATGCTATAGACCGCATCTTTTTTCATGGTTTTGAATTCCTTTTATAAAAAAATAGCCGGGTTACCTGATCGAGGCAACCCGGCTATCCGCCTCCGGCGGACCCGTGGCTTTCCGTCCCCAT
>CBDUUO010000546.1:0-2829 GCA_965370395.1 uncultured bacterium | reverse complement strand
GCAGAAGACACAACAAACTACCGCTATCGGAACGTTATTTTGACAAACGCTCTAGATGAGTCTGTGAAGCTTCTGCTCCAGATCATCAAATTCGTCTCCGGAAAAACAGTATTTCATCTCCAGAAAACGTTTGCGGAAATCCATAACGTCTTTTTTAACATTTTTGTCCTTAAGGATCACATCGGCCATCAACTGGGACAGATCCGCGAAATCCGCTGCCTGCATGCCGAAGCGCGTCATCTCCTGCACGCCGGTTCGCAACGATCCGGCGGCCGAAAAGCTCTCTTCATCCGGGGCCGCCTGATAGTTGAGAATGATATTGTTGACCTCCAGGCGCCGGGCGATTTCAGGTGCATGGGCATATCCCACGTTAATAATGACCTGATGGGTTTCGGTAAATGAAATTTCCGGATCTCCGGCGATATCCAGGCCGCAGCCTTTCAGCGCCAGGGCAAATGCCTTGGCATTGGCCACCACGTTTTTCTGATAGTCTTCTTTGAAAGCATTCATCTCGTAAGCAGCCAGCAGCAAGCCCAGCAAGGTGCCCAGATGGTGATTGCTGGTGCTGCCGGGAAAAGCCCGCCGCTGAATCGCTTCCCAGAACTCATACTGCAGATCGTCTTCAGTATAGTTTACAGCGGCAATGCCGCGCTGGGTGCCGCAAAATGTTTTATGGGTCGAGCCGGTTACGATGTCAGCGCCTTCCTTAAAGGGCTGCTGGAAATAGGGGCCCACCAGCCCAAGCACATGGGCCATGTCGTACATCAGCACGCATTCCAGCGAAAGTTCATCAATGATGGCACGCATTTCTTGAACCGGCTCTTTATGAATAATCATACTTTTGCCAAGAATGATCAGCTCGGGGCGGTGCTCGATCATCAGTTCCCGGGCAGCGGCAACATCAATTTTATAGGGATTGTCTTCTAAAACCGGAAAATTCACCACCGCCGCCTTTTCCCATTTGGGTTCACGCATCACAAAATCCCGCAGCGCCCCCATGGGCTGGGCACTGAGATGCCCGCCCTTGATAATGTGATTGTTCATCACTTTGCGGATACGGCGCTGCTCGTTTTTGCGGTCGGCGCGGTTCAAATAATCCACCAGGGCACTGAACACGGCCATGTTGGCCATCTGCCCCGATATGACCCGGGTTTCGACTTCGCTGCACTCTAAAAAGCGTTGCAACTCGCAAGTCAGAAGATATTCGACCTCGGCAATAAAATCAATGCCCTGATAGTAAAAGACATTGGCTTCCTTGAAAGCCTTGACCTGTTTGTGCTCGGCATAACGGCCGGCCGGGTCCGTGATGGAGAGCATGTGCACCATGGGTGAGGCCGTCTGTTCCGAGGGAATCAAATTCACACATTGCTGCTGCCGCCAGGTATGGTTGCCGATGGCTTTGCCGATCAGCGTTTTGACGTTTTGCTCCATTTTCTCAGCCGCACAGACGGATTCTCGGCCTTCCCGGAGCTGGTCGTGGGAAACCGGCCATGAATGGGGCGGGGCTTCACCCCGCATATGATAGGGAACGATTACGGCCCTGGCGCGTTTGCGCCGGATCTCGATTTCAACTTCATCGCCTTCCACCAGACCACTATCCAACAGGGCCAATCCAATAGCGCGCCGGTTTTTGTCTTCGCTTTGCCGGGATGATAGCCCGACCCCTTCGCTTTGCCAGAACGGAACCATGGTCCCGCTGGTCACATACCCCACGTGATGATCGCCGCGAAACACTTTAGCTTCGGCCCGGGCAACTCCCTTATCGATCAGCGCAATGGGCTGAATGATACGAGGCAGGTCTGCAATCAGCAGATAGTCTCTGTCGACGATCCGCTTGAAGGCTTCATACTGCTTTGTCAGCGCCGGCCGGCCGATGAACTGACCTTTTAAAGGCGAAAGACTGACGCCGAAGCGCGCCAGCATGCTGGCATAGGCCGGTATTTCCTTGCCCTCGGGGTCGAGCCCCAGTTCATGCCCGTAGAGCGGCAGGGCGGCCTCCAACCGCAGGGTGTCCCTGGCGCCCAGGCCGATGGGCTGCACGCCTTTGCCCAGCAGCGTATCCCAGATCATGGCCACATCTTCACACTCGATGAAAAGCTCAAAGCAAATCGGTTCACCGGTGTAACCGCTGCGCGAAATCAGCACCTGACTGCCGTTGATCTGAGCGGTGCTCAGATAGTTTCTCAGTGGTTCGGGCAATCGACCCGCGGAAATCAGATCGAGCATCAACTCTTTGGCCCTGGGTCCCTGCAGGCTGAGCATGGCCAGCTCTTTTGTGCGGTCGGTTAACTCCACCTGACCGAATTTTTTGCGCAATGCCTCCAGGTGGGCAAGATCTTTTTCCCGGTTGGATGCGTTGACCACCAGGATGTATTCATCGGGAACAAAGCGGTAAAGATACGCATCGTCAATGATGCCGCCGTTTTCATTGGGAATCATCGTGTACTGGCCTTCATCTTCTTCCAGGGCGGCGGCATTGTTGGTGAGCACATGCTGCAGAAATTCAAGGGCATCCTTGCCGCGGACGGTGACGCGGCCCATGTGGGAGATGTCAAAAAGCCCCGCTGCTTTGCGGGTGATCAGGTGTTCCTGAACAATGCCGGTTTCGTAATGCAGCGGCATTTCCCATCCGGCAAATTCCACCATGTTGGCGCCCAGTTTGACATGGCGATCATTTAACGCGGTTTTGTGTAAATTTCCCATTGCTTAAAATCCTCTTTTAGGTGAAGTTAAAAATGCATTACGCTTTAGATTGCAGAAAATAATAGATAAAATGAATCTTGGTGTCAATTGGATATCGGTGAAGCTAACTCAAAAATACAACAAAGG
>CBDUUO010000545.1:0-2837 GCA_965370395.1 uncultured bacterium | reverse complement strand
GTGCCGATATGCAAAAAGCCAGTAGAAATCGCCGGGCTTTTTTCCTCGTGCTCCTTCTCGTCCTCGATATTGTATCAAATAACGAGAACGAGGACGACGACGAGTACGAGGCGGAGTAACGTTGCTTAGTCTCATATTCGTTCTCGATAAATCTTGGCTTTCAGAGTGGCAGCAATTCCCTGTGAGATAGCAGAGCGTTGAGATTGCTTCGCTTCGCCCCGCCCGCCTCGCCTGCCCTCGGCCATGAGCTCGGGCCGAATGGAGCGGCTCGCGATGGCGGGCAGGTCGCAATGACCCGCGAATGTTTCGTACTGTCATTGCGAGGAGCGTGAGCGACGAAGCAATCTTTTGCTTAATTTCACCGAGAATTGCTTTCAGAGTGGCAGCAGTTCTCGGTGAATCGATTTACTGGCTCACCTGCTGGGTTTGTGGTGAATTTCAAAACTATTTTTCGCAAAGCCATTTTCCAAAAACACCGTAACACTTTGAATTAATTGGAAATAAAAGTGCTAGACCTGCGCCTTTATTTATTGTATAAATATCAAAGGCTTATACAATACATAGGGGTTTTGAGTGCATCACAAAAAACATCTCAGCTTCACGGCCTTGAGAAAGTCGCTTTCAGAGCACTTCGGACAGATCGATGACCGGCGTCAAAGCGCCAAAGTCGATTACAATCTGCATGATTGCCTGATGAGCGGATTTGCCATGATGTTTTTTCAGGACCCCTCCTTGTTAACCTTCCAGCAACGGTTGCAGGACGGCATTCACAAAAACAATTTAACCACCGTGTTTGCTGTCGACGATATTCCCAAAGATACTCAAATGAGACAGATTTTAGACGCCATCGCGGCCTCGCAACTCGACGGCATCTTCTCTGATTTTCTCCACCGCCTGCAGCGTGGCAAGCACCTTGCCGATTATCAATTGCTTGACGGCAGCTACCTGGTAGCCATTGATGGCTCAGAGTATTTTTCTTCTGAAAATATCCGCTGTCCCCATTGCCTGGTCACCAAATCCAAGGGCAAACAACGCTATCATCATCAAATCCTTCAGTCGGTCATCGTTCATCCCGATATGCGCCAGGTGCTGCCCTTGGCACCTGAACCCATCAGCAACCGCGACGGTACCAAAAAACAAGACTGTGAACGCAATGCCGCCAAGCGCCTTATCCCCAAGATCAAAGCAACCTATCCCAAACTCAACATCATTGTCACCGCCGACGCTCTTTACTCAAACCAGCCCTTTATTGATGAGTTGAAAACCGCCGACATGTCTTTTATACTGGTCGCCAAGCCCGCCGATCATAAACTGCTTTTTGAGTGGGTGACCGAGTTGATCCAGTTGGACGATGGGGGCAGCTTGGAACTTGCCGATGAAAAAGGACGCCGCCATCGTTATCAATGGGTTAACCAGGTGCCCTTAAACGGTACCAAAGATGCCGATCTTGTCAATTTTTTCCAATATCAACTCGTAGCCAAAAGCGGCAAAGTCACCTATAAAAACAGTTGGGTGACTGACATTGAAATAGATCAAAACAATGTGGTCACCCTGGTTAGAGGTGGCCGGGCGCGTTGGAAAATCGAAAACGAAACCTTCAATACCTTGAAAAACCAGGGCTATCACATTGAGCACAACTTTGGTCACGGGCAACAGAATCTATCGATGATCTTCTTTGTGCTCAACCTGTTGGCCTTTTATGTTCATCAGATCCTGGAATTGACAGATCGACTCTATCATCAGGTCAGATATACCAAATTTACTTCCCGCAAGGAGTATTGGAACCAGTTACGCTGCACGATTCGCATCTTAATTTTTCCGCACTGGGAAAGTTTGCTCACGTTCATTTTAGATCCTGAAAAAGGTATCCCGCCTTAACACTTGGCTATTGCAGTTTTTACAGTTACGCGCCAAGCTTTGTTATTGCTGCGTTGAGGCTAATGGTCTCGTGCGCCCGTATCCAGCATGCGGCTTTGATAACCTTGCAAATGCTATCGTTTCTGGGCTATCAAAAGCGATCTGATTGAACCTATTTTGCCAAATAAGCCAATTAAACGCAAAATAGTTGCATTTATCGCTCAATGAGGCTTTCACCGAGAATCGCTGTAGGCCGATAATCCAGCTTGACAAATATTAACTAAGCGTGTACATTTTTAGAAAACGTGTACGGGTTAACGCGGGATCTTATGACCGAAATTGTAACTGATAGCAGTGCTTTGATATTATTATCAAAATGCAACTTGATCGAGAAGCTGTGCAAATCTTATGATGTGTTCTCGCCTTCATCAGTGATATCTGAAGTTGCTTCTAATGACATAATTGAAATCTATCCAGATGCAGCCCTGGTCGCTGAACTTGTGCAAAAACAAAAAATAAAGATACAAGATCCCATGGGGATTAAGCACAAGCTTCCGATGACACTTCACCAGGGAGAAAAAGATGCGCTGTTTCTTGCATTAAATTTAAACAGGGCGATCTTTGCGACAGATGATAAAAAAGCGATAAAGGCAGCAAAGTTTTTCAATTTACCATTTATAATTACGCCAAAAATAGTAGTCGATTTATTTAGACTAAATACAATATCCTTTAAAGAAGCTCGAAGGTCTATTGAAAAATTGAGTGTAATTGGAAGATATTCACCGGATATTATAGCAAATGCTTTATTAGCATTGAATGAGGAGATAAAATGACAAAACCCACAACAATAAGGCTTTCCGAAGAATTGTTAAAAGAAATAGAAGAATTTGTTCAAGAAGCGCGTTTAGATCGCTCTGCTTACTTGAGAGAAATATTGCAAAAAGGTTTTTCTCTGGACAAGCAGCAACGGATACTACAAA
>CBDUUO010000544.1:0-2845 GCA_965370395.1 uncultured bacterium | reverse complement strand
TCTCCCCGATCCAGTGTAATCAGTACCTTCAGGGCTGTTTTTCGTGCATCGACCATTTGAGAATCTACTTTAAGAGAGTTCCGGCGGGTAGCTGATACCCCCGTAAAAAGTCTGCAATGGGAAGCCGCTTCCCTGACGGGCCCTGAATCTCTAGAATGGATAATGCACCCTTTGCGGTGGCCACGCGCAATTCATCGGGAAAGGTTTTGAGAATGGTTCCCGCAGGCTCCGTTATATTTTCTGGTATCGCAGCGGCTTTCAATATTTTCAGGCGGTTTTTATTGTGAAAGGTAAAAGCTCCCGGCCAGGGCGTCACGCCGCGGATAAACGCTTCCAGTTCGTCAGCCGGTTTTTGCCAGCGGATATGACCGTCCTGCTTTTTCAATAAAGGGGCATAGGTGGCTTTATGGTGATCCTGTGGAATTGGTTTTATGCTTCCAGATGCATAGCCTTCCAGGGTTTTTACAAGAAGTTCGGCACCGCCTACCGCCAAGCGGTCATGCAAAGTGGCGGCCGTATCTTCAGGAAAGATGGGTTCTTTTTGGCTGAGCAGGATGTCTCCGGTATCAACCCCCTTGTCCATCAACATGGTGGTGATGCCGGTTTGCGACTCTCCCTTAATGATGGCCCATTGGACCGGTGCCGGGCCGCGGTATTTTGGAAGTAAAGAGGCGTGGATATTGATGGTTCCCAATTTGGGCAGCTGAAGGATATTTTCTGAAAGTATGTGACCGAAGGCAAGAACGACGAAAAAATCGGGCTGCAGCTGCCTGATCTGATCCCTGAATTTTTCATCCTTGAGCGTTGACGGTTGCAAAACTTCCAGGCCAAGTTCCAACGCCTTTATTTTAACCGGGGGCGCAACCCGTTTGCGGCCCCGTCCTTTGGGGCGGTCAGACCGGGTGACAACCAGCGGAATATCATAACGATTTTGGATCAGCGCCTGCAGGGTCGGCACCGCAAAATCGGGTGTGCCCATAAAAATAATTGTAAACTGAGCTTTCACTTTGAGCGCAATTTCTTTTTCATGCGGCGCGTGTACAGCTGTCGTTTCAGAGCGCTGACATGATCAATAAATAATTTGCCCTTTAGATGATCGGTTTCATGCTGCAGAATAATTGCCAGCATGCCCTGGGCTTCCAATTCCATCGGGCGGCCTTCGCGGTCAACGCCTTGCACCAGGATCGAAGCATAGCGCTTCACATCCGCTTTGAATTCAGGCACGCTCAGGCAGCCTTCATTTTCAGAAAGAATTTCGCCTTCCTGATCGATAATGCGAGGATTGATGAGCACCTGCAACGATCGGTCTTGATCCGAGGGAGAAATGTCAAAAATGAGCACGCTTTTATCCCATCCCACCTGGATTGCCGCCAGGCCGACGCCGGGTGCGTTGTACATGGTGGATGCCATTTGATCGATCATTTTTTGAACGTCCCCGTCGATATTGTCCAGCTCGTTGGTGGGCTGGCGTAATGCATGATCAGGATACGTAAGAATTTTAAGTATTGGCATGGTTTAAATTATTATCGCATAAAGATCGGCATCGTTTCAACCCGTTTGCGGTTCGGCTGTTTTTTTCTCATAGGAGACCTGCCAGATGTTTACACTGGTGATAATGGCTGAGATAAACCCCACAATGATCACCGGAAATACTTGAACCCCATGATTGGCCAGCGTAAAACCGGCGGCTGCATGGGTCGAGGTCCCAAAGATCGACATGGCAAAGACACCGCCGGCCTCCCACACCCCCCAGAAGCCGGGCACCGAAGGCAGGGCGATGAACAAACACACAATGACCATAACGGCATACATCTCAGCATATGAAAGATGAATTCCGGGGCTGCCAAGGCTAAAAACATACCAGGAAAAAGCGGCGATAACCCAGATTAAACAAGAATACAGCGCACATATGAATATCTTTTTGGGGTATTTTATGAGGTTAAACCCAAAAGCGATATTGTCAACAAATCGAATCAGGGGCTGGCATACTTTGCCGGTGATTTTTGCTTTAACCGATTCACCGGCAAACAAGGCCAGTGAGGGGATCGCCAGGATGGCCCGATGGATGCCCCTGCGTATGATGGGGATGCTGATCATAATGATCGCGGCGATTAGAAGGACGCCCAGTATGATAATTCTGTTAAACAGAACTTCCAGTGTGGAGCGATTGAGCTGAAAATCGCCGAATACAATTTCCGCCTCTGGATTGATCTCAATGGCGGCAAAGGTAATCACCGCAAAGATGACTAAAGCGCCCACATCAAATACCCGTTCAGCAGCAACGGTGGCAATGCCGGTGGCAAAGGGTATCTTTTCGTTTTTTTGCAGAATTACGGGTCGTGCAAATTCGCCAAGTCTTCCCGGAAGGATGCAGTTAATCATGAAGCCGATCATCATGGGGTGGAAGGCCCGCCAGATTCCAATTTTGTGGCTCGATGCTAAAATAAATTGCCAGCGCAGTGCTCTGAAAAAAAAACTGACCAGAACCAGAATGACGGCCGGAAACGCCCAGAGGTAGTTGATGGACTTGAGGTAAAGCAATAGGTCATTAAGCGGGACATTGCGGAATGCAAAGTAAAGCGCTGCCACAGAAAGTGCAATGCCGACCATCAGAGAAATGATTAAATGATTTTTCATTGTAGCGCTTTGTACAGATGGAACGTTAAGAACCTTATCTGATCAGCCGTTTAGAATCTTAGTTGTGAACTCTTTGCATTTTATGAAAAAACTTTTTTATCACGAAAGCACGAAAGGAAGAAAACACGAAAGAAAAGAAAAATTTCGTGCTTCCCAAATTTCGTGTTTTCGTGATTAATCATTTTGGGTTCCCCGATAAATCGGGATT
>CBDUUO010000543.1:0-2847 GCA_965370395.1 uncultured bacterium | reverse complement strand
CGGCAGCCGCGGCACTACCGGCTGAATTTTATGCGGTCAGGCCAGCAGCGACCTTACTGAAAGAATGGTAAATCGCGCAACTGGGGTGACATGGAATAGGATTCAGTGGCAGATTCTGTAATGACGTTCAACACGGCCGGTTTGTGTGAACTAAATGCCCGTGTCAGCGCCGATTGAATTTCATCCGGTGACTCGACGTTTTCACCGTAACAGTCCAGGGACTGTGCCATCAAGTCGTAACGGGTGCATGCCAGGTGCGTGCCGTCGTTACAGTCATCACCATAGAGGCCCCGTTGGATATTGCTACAAACCCCCCAACACGCATTGTTGGAAACCACCACCACAATCGGTATTTCATGTCGGGCGGCTGTATCCAGTTCCATGCCGTTGAGTCCGAACGCGCCGTCGCCACACAAGCACAGTACCTGCCGATGCGGATGGGCCAGTTTGGCCCCAATGGCAAAGGGAATACCGATCCCCAAAAGCCCGGTGACACCGGGATTCATCCGGGATCCGGGGGTGTAGGCTGGAATCATGTTGCGGCCGAAATCAAGGATTTCGCCGCCGTCAATCGTGACGATGGCATCGCGATCCAAAAATTGGGCAATTTCGTAGCACAATCGAATGGGATTGATCGGTTTCTGAGGGGATTGCACCCATGTCATCCATTTGTCTCTTTTCTGCTTTGCCACCCCCCTTAATTTTTCCGGCCAGGAATCCTTGGGGTCTTTTTCCGATGGTTGCCACGCATCCAAAAGCTGCATCAAGACCGCTTTGGCATCTCCCACAATCCCCACATCGATCGGCCGATTACGGCCGATTTCCTGCGGTGCCGTATCCACCTGGATTGCACGAGCCTGCGGATTGAATCGAGGGGGACGGCCATAGCTCAGAATGAAATTGAGTTTGGCGCCAATGAAAAGCACCACATCCGCCTCAGCCATGGCCTGCGAGCGGGAGATGAAGCAAGAAAGTGGATGGTCGTCCGGAATGCAGCCGCGAGCCAAAGGAGTGGGAACCGCCGGTATTTTAGCCGTTTCCACAAATTGCCGGAGCACGTCATGGGCGCCACTCCAAATGATGCCACTGCCGTATACAATCAGAGGCCGTTGGGCTGCTTTCAACAACTCAACGGCTTTTGCCACCAGGGTGGGACTGCCCCATGGACCGCTTGTCATTCGGGAGGGGGCGGAGGCAACCCCATCTTCCGGCGCCACTTCGGCTTCGAGAATATTTTGCGGAAAATCTATAAAAGTCGGTCCTGGCATTCCCTGCGTCGCATGACGGAAAGCAATTCCAATATACTCCGGGATCCGCCGAGCTTCATAAGCGGTGGAGCACCATTTTGTAATCGGGCGCATGAGTTCTAAATGGTTCATTTCATGAAAGGCCCCCAATTCGAACTCTTCAACTTTATTGTGACCGGCCAGTACAATCACGGGAGTGGATCCATAATAGCAGTTGGCGATACCGGTGATGGCATTCAAGACACCGGGGCCGGGAACGACCATTGCGACGCCGGGTCGACCGGTGGACCGGGCATACCCCTGGGCCATCAGCACGGCCGCCTGTTCGTGACGCACATCAATGATCCGAATTCCTTCCCTGGTCAAGGCCTGATAGGAACCAAAAAGTGGCATCCCGCTTAAGGTGAAAACAACCTCCACCGCTTCGCGCTTCAAAGCCTGGACCACCAGGTCACTTCCGTAAACAGTCGTCATCATCGAGATCCTTTACGCCTTTTTTGTTTGGTCCTCTCCTTATATTTCCAGTCCGGTAATGTGCGCGGCGGCGGCCCTGAATAGGTCATGTGTTTGTGGATCAGTCCCGGCGGCATGGGCGATTTAAGACGTTCCTTTGACATCAGGGTTTCAAACCCATGGGCCATGAGTCCCAGCCCCCTGGAAAGACACACGAATCCCATGGCGGTTTCAGCCGGAATACCAATTTCACAGAGGACCGCCGCACCTCCACCGTCGATGTTTATCGGTATTTCCTTTTTTGCAAAGACCCGCGGTAAGATTTTTTCGAACAAGCGGGCCCATCGCATAAATCGGCCAGATACAATATTCTTTTTTTGCGCTTGCGCCACCATTTCAAAAATGCGGGTCACCCGTGGGTCCTTGCGATGAACCGGGTGACCAAATCCCGGGACGTAATTTCCATTGCTTCGATAGGTTTCACTCACTTTCCGAATTACATCTTCGGGCGCACGCCCTGATTCCTCAATGGTCCGGTCGGTCTGATAAAAAAGGCGGGTTGCGGCTTCAATGGGCCCGCCATGTATTTCACCTAAAAGATTCATGCCCGAGGCAATGACACAGTTTAACGGAATGCCACAGGTGGCCGCCATAACAGAAGTGGCCACGGCTGGTGAGTTCGCCCCATGATCACAAACGGCTATCAGCAGCGCATCTAAAAGATCCGTAATTTCAGAATGCGGCGGGAGCTCCCCCATAATCATGAGATATGACATTTCACCGTAGGTCACCCGTCCCATTAAATCTTCAATCGGATAGCCTCGAATCAGCAGCTCATTTGGGCGGACCCGGACAATCGACGAGTCCCACCAGCCCTTTTGTTCAGGTGTGTCTGGATTTTTACCCATGGGGTTTCAGTTCTCCAATTTGAGTCGCTTGCGGCCGGCGCTCTTTCAGCGTTATCCAACCGCCGGCCCGCAGGACGGGGCTTTAAATTCGCGTGGACCGTGAATTTTTGAGGTAGGATTTACATTAATAAATAAAATTGTCAAGGCACAATGCAATTGATTTCCAACTTCTGCTATTTAATCTTTTAATAATTATTTTTGCGCTTTTTATGGCAAGATATTTTTCAATACGTAAATAT
>CBDUUO010000542.1:0-2855 GCA_965370395.1 uncultured bacterium | reverse complement strand
GTGCTGTCTATTCTGCTCGTGGCCGTTATATTTTTGATAGCGGAATGGATTCCGATGGAAGTCACCGCCCTGCTGTCGCTTGGAGCGGTTGCCTTAACCGGCCTGGTAACGCCCACTGAAGCACTGGCGGGTTTCAGCAATCCGGCAGTCGTTACGGTTTGGGCGGTATTTATTCTGAGCGGGGGCTTAACCCGGACAGGGGTTGCGAATGCCATCGGCCACTTTGTGTTGAGATTGGCGGGCAACAGTGAAACCCGAATGATCGTCGTTATCATGGTCAGCGCCGGTACGATGTCCGCCATCATGAATAATGTGGCCGTGGCCGCTTTGATGCTGCCGGTGGTCATGGACATTGCGCGCCACACCGGAAGCCCGCCTTCAAGACTTCTAATGCCGCTGGCATACGGTTCCCTGTTGGGAGGCCTGACGACCCAGATCGGTACCCCGCCAAACATCCTTGTCAGTGAAGCCCTGCATGATGCGGGATTAAGGTCGTTTTCCTTTTTCGATTATACGCCCATGGGTCTGACGATTATGTTCTCCGGTATTGTATTTATGATTTTCATCGGCCGCCGTTTTTTGCCCCGGCGGGATGTTGCCGAAGAATCAACCGGAAACAAAACCGTCGACTGGGAAAGCCAATACGACCTTGATGAGCAGCTGTTTAATATTCGCATCCCCCATAACTCGATGCTCATAAAAAAAACGCTGGCCGAAAGCCGATTGGGATCGGCTCTGGGCTGGAACGTGATCGGCATTATTCGCAATGACCAAATGCGACCGGCTCCGGGACCCACCGAAACTTTGCAGGCCGGAGATCAGTTGACGGTTGAGGGCCGAATTGACAATTTAAAGAAATTGAAAAACTGGCAACAATTAATGGTTGAAGAGAGTGGAATTGATATCGAAGAGCCCTATTCAGGTGAAATCAAAATTGCAGAAATTATCCTTGCGGGAAATTCCCCATTTATCGGCAAAACGCTTAATTCGATCGGCTTTCGCGGCCGATTCAAAGCCACTGTGCTGGCCATCCGCCGCAGCGACGGCATCAAACGCACCAATCTCCAGGACGTACCGCTGGAACGAGGTGATGTCCTTCTGATTGCCGGGCGTCTTGAACACCTGGCGGAATTTAATAATATTTCCGGATTCGAGCAATTCAGGCGCGTTCCCCGGTCCGAGCTTATCGACATCTATCATCTCCACGAACGCTTGATGGTCATGACGTTACCACCGGATTCGGCCATGATTGGAAAAACCCTGAAAGAAAGCCGGCTGGGGGAAAGTCTTGGCAGCAGGGTTCTGGGGATTCTGCGGGGTAACGACCCTATCCTGATGCCGGAGCCCTGGGAAACGTTACAGGCCAATGACCGGCTGGTGATCGAAGGACGCCTGTCGGATTTTGAAATTTTAAGGGAGCTTGAAAAATTGATCATCGAACGCAGGACCCGCCCGGACATTAAAGCGCTGGTTTCGGGAAATGTGGGACTGGTGGAAGCCATTCTTTCACCGCGTACGACGTTGGTTGGTAAGACGCTGCGCCAGCTCAATTTCCGTGAAAAATACGGTTTGAGTGCACTATCCGTGTGGCGTGAGGGAAAGGCCTACCGGTCCAATCTGCGGGATATGGCCTTGCGGTTCGGTGATGCCTTACTTCTTCTTGGCCCACAGGATAAATTGCGAATGCTGGGTCGTGAGCCCGATTTTATTGTGCTTACGGAAACCGCTCAAGAAGAGCTGCGACTGGAGAAGATGAAATTTTCAATTTTAATTATGGGCGGCATTTTACTGCCGGTCATCATCGGATGGGTGCCGATATACATCGCTGCCGTAATCGGTGCGGCTTTGATGGTCCTTTTCGGTTGCCTGTCCATGGATGAAGCCTATCGCCAGATTGAATGGAAGGCGGTGTTCCTGATTGCCGGGCTGCTGCCGCTCGGCACGGCGCTGGATCAAACCGGGGCTGCCATGTTGATTGCTGAAGGCGTTGTCACCCTTGTCGGCCCGTTTGGACCCCAAGCGGTGATGTTGGGCCTGGTGGCACTGACATTTTTGGGCACATGCTTTGTGCCGACAGCCGCACTGGTGGTGCTCATGGCGCCCATTGTTTTAAACACCTCAACGAATATGGGGCTGTCTCCTTATGCATTAATGATGGCGATTGCCATGGCGGCATCTGCAAGTTTTATGACACCCATATCGCACCCTGCCAATATCCTGGTGATGGGTCCGGGGGGTTACCGGTTTTTGGATTATTTCAAAGTCGGCGGATTATTAACGTTCGTCGTTCTAATCGTGATAATGTTTGTCCTGCCGGTTTTCTGGCCGCTTGTGCCTTAAACCTTTCTATCTGACCGGCATCTTCCGCTACATTTGCCGTGATCTTGGAAAAGCCCTTTTCAATTATAGACACGTTCAACCCGACTGCGATCATTTTCTCGAGCGCGGCCAAACGGTCGCTTAACTCCGTAGCCAGGGGTATGAGATCGGCAATATCCGGTAAGCTCGACGCTTGCTTTAATTGTGTTCAAATTAAAATGTCTGAAACAACGGAACTTATATTAGGTATCGGTGCCCTCATCCTTGTCATCGCCCTGACTCGCAGGTACCATGCCTGGCGAATTAAACGAGCCTATATTTTCATCATTGATGATCTTAAAAATAAAGGTGCTTATAGTGCCCATTCTGCTGCGGACCTTTCCTATGCTAAAAGAAATATATTAAAGATGGGCTTGAGACAGCATCATCCCCAGGCCCTTGGCCATCTCATCATGGAAAATATCATCGCGAAAACCGAAGACGGTAAATATTATCTCATTCAGAAAAATATCAGCCTGTAAACCGAATTTGGTTAT
>CBDUUO010000541.1:0-2860 GCA_965370395.1 uncultured bacterium | reverse complement strand
CGATAACTGCTCACGGCTAGTGATATCTACTTATAACTGAAATGACGACATATATCTAATATTGAAGGATAGCCAAGACGCTTTTTAAGGATGATGTGAATCGTCGGTATCCGCAAGAAGACCTGATATGCATCTGCCAAAATGTAAGGAGCAGATAGTGGCACGCGATCCAGAAATCGCAAGGTGGCAGCAACGTTTCCCGGTTGAACGCCGCACAGATCATGGCAACCGCCGGAAGAAAAGTGAAAAATATTTTAAAAGCGGCGGCCAGGAAAGAAGAACCGGAAAAGAGCGCAGAGACACCGAGGAACGCAGAGACCGATGGATGCGGGTCGGCAAATGGCACAGCGAGTCCGTTTTTGATGAATAAAACGTGTGGGCGGAAGACCCGAATTTTTAAAATAATTTTGGTATCTTATATAATTTTATGTTCATGGGGCAGAGTCTTTTAGGCTCTGCCATTTTTATAACGTGCGGCTTAATCCGATTGACAAATTCCATAAATATATTAAATCGCCCATATGAATTGGAACATTATTTATGATTTTCTGACCGGCCCGGCACTCTGGTTCACCTTCATTTTTTTTATTGGCGGATTACTTGTCCGAATCGCCCTCTTATTTCGTCTGAGCCTCAAAAAAGATCGGGTCGTTTACAATCATTTCAGTTTTGGCTGGGGATTGCGCTCGATTGTTCAATGGTTAATTCCCTGGGCCAGTGCCTCAATGCGTCAACAGCCGGTTTTTGCCATGGTTGCCTTTCTCTTCCACCTGGCGTTATTGGCTGTTCCGCTGTTCCTGGGTGCTCACATTCTGCTGTGGGATGAAGCTTTTGGCGTCAGCCTGTGGTCCTTGCCCGATGCACTGGCAGATGGATTGACGCTGGTCCTGATCGCCGCTGCTGTCTTTCTATTCGTGCGCCGGCGTATCAGACCGGAGGTTCGCATTTTAACCAGTTCATGGGATTATTTCCTGCTGATTATGACAACAATGCCCTTTTTAACCGGCTTTATGGCATATCATCAATGGGGCCCCTATGAAGTTTTGTTGATTTTGCATATTTTTTTGAGCCAAATTCTTTTGATTCTGATACCGACAACCAAGCTGAGCCATATGATTCTTTTCTTTTTTACCCGGGCGTTTATCGGTTTTGAGATGGGGGGGCGCAGGGGTGCTCGTTCTTGGTAACTTTTAGCATTTGATAGAATTACTTCAAAACAATAGTCTCGGTGTTTTTTAAAACAATATCAAATTCGAAATCCGAATATCGCCTGATCTAATAAAAATTGGTCGAAACAATCTCGAATAACCAAAATTCAAATGGCCTAAACGGTACCGACTATAAATAGAGGCCAATTCGTTTAAAAAGATGGCTGTATTTGTTTTGAACATTTGAACATTCGAATTTAGGATTTGTTTCGAATTTCGGCCAATTTTATAAAATCAGGCGTGCTTCGGATTTTTGATAAAGAAACAATGAATTTTATAAAAATGAAAAGTGCTGAAAAGAAATTTGAATTCGAAAGTAATACCGATAGGCCCGTAAATGTGAACCGGGTACGTCAGATACTGGATGCCAATCATGGTGCCCGTATTCGAATCTGGATGAGCATTTGCTCCCGCTGCGGGTTGTGTGCGGAAAGCTGTTTTGTCTATGTGGCCAATGATCGAAACCCGCGCTTGAGTCCGGCCTATAAATTCAGACACACACTGGGTGAAATGGTCCGGCGCAAAGGTAAAGTGGATCGCGCCTTTCTGGAAAAGTGCTACCAAATCGCCTGGCTGCAATGCACCATGTGCAAGCGCTGTTCGATGTATTGTCCCTTTGGGATCGACGTCGCCACCATGATCGCCATAGCCCGCAGCGTCTGCCACTCTCAGGGGGTGACGCCCAAACAGCTGGCCTTCTTTTCGGATCATTGCGACAAAACCGGCAACCACATGGGCATCCCCGTGGAAGAACTTGTCGATACGTGCGAGTGGATGGTCGAAGAGGTAGAAGATGACTACCGGGGCGTAGATATCCCGCTGGATCAACCCGACGTCAAGTATATGTATACCATTAATCCGCGAGAACCCGTCTATTATCCTCAGGACATTTCAAACGCCGCCATTATCTTTGCGGCTGCAAAAGAAAGCTGGACAATTCCCACTTTTGGCTGGGATTGCACCAACCTGCCCATGTTTGCGGGCAACCGCAAACTGGCCGGCAAACAGGTCAAAAATGTTTATGAAAAAGCGCTGGAATTAAAGGCCCAGAACATTCTGATTACCGAATGCGGACACGCCTATCGCTCATTGGCTTTTGAAGGCCCTTATCTTGCCGGATACCCGGACGGCAAGCCGCCGGTGGAAATTGTTCATTATGTTCAGTTGATCTATGAGTACCTGCGGGATGGCCGCATTAAAATCGACCCGCAAAAAAAAATCAAAAAACCGATCACCTACCAGGACCCCTGCAATGTATCCCGCAACGGAGGTTTGTGGGAACATGCCCGCAAAATCATACCCTATATTGCCGAAGATTTTCGAGATATGGCCCCCAACCGCGAACACAATCATTGCTGCGGCGGCGGCGGCGGCATTATGCCGATGGGACCGGACTACAAACCCTTCCGCATGGCTTCCGGAAAATTAAAGGCCGACCAAATTAAGGATACCGGGGCAAAAATCGTGATCACCCCCTGTCACAACTGCTTTGATCAAATCAATGATCTGAGTGAAGAATACGAACTGGGAATAACCGCGCTTTCGCTTAAAGAAATAATCATAGAATCAATGTTCATTCCGGACCACATGAAGCTTGACCCCGAAAATTCTGTTTAATTCTGCTTGGCGCCAATATCAAACCCAACCTGCCC
>CBDUUO010000540.1:0-2868 GCA_965370395.1 uncultured bacterium | reverse complement strand
GGGGACGTCCATAAATAAGTAAATTAATTGACAGATGAAAATAAATATTATATTTACTGAGCATGCCACGCTTAGCCCGGTTAGATGCACCTGGAGCTCTTCACCACATTATGATCCGCGGAATTGAACGGCGGGTCATATTCAGATCTGATCAAGACCGGCGAGATTTTTTGAAACGCCTTGCTGTATTGCTGCCTGAGAGCCAGACGCAATGCTATGCCTGGGTGCTGATGAAAAACCATGTGCATTTATTGCTGCGCAGCGGTGTGACCGGAATCTCCCAGCTGATGAGAAGGTTGTTGACCGGATATGCGGTTTATTTTAATCGCCGATATCGCCGGCACGGGCAACTGTTTCAAAATCGTTTTAAATCCATCATCTGTCAGGAAAATGTGTATTTCAAGGAACTGGTGCGATACATTCATCTGAATCCGGTTCGGGCCAAAGTAGTTGGTGATATTGGAAGCCTCAATGGATACCCGTTTTGCGGCCACAGCGCGCTGATGGGCAAACAAAAAAGGCCATGGCAACAGAACGATTATGTTCTTTCATATTTTGGTAAGAGTGTCTCAGATGCTAGACAGAGTTACCTTGAATATGTCCAAACAGGATTCAATCAAGGCCGGCGGCCTGAGCTGACCGGTGGGGGTCTCATCAAGGGCCTGGGTGGCTGGAAGGCTGTGAGAAAGATTCGTTTAAAGGGTCAGGATCGGGTGAAAAGTGATGCGCGTATTTTGGGGGATAGCGATTTTGTCACCCGGATTCTTGAAGAAGCCAACGAGAAACTGGATCGCCATTATGAATTAAAAAGCCGGGGATACGATTTAACCAAAGTTGAAGAACGGGTGATGGAAATATTTGGGATAAAGCGAGATGTGATTTATTCCAGCGGGCGCCGTCAGCAGCAAATGCAGGCCAGGAGTTTGTTCTGCCATTGGGCTGTGGATGAGCTGGGCATGAGTCGAACAGAGATTGCCAGATGTTTAGGAATGACGCAACCCGGAGTCGGTTATGCCGTAAACAGAGGTGCGCAGATTGCGCAAAGTTTGAATTATAAACTGATAGAATAATTTATTTACTTATTTATGGACGTCCCTTTGATCCACATTTTTGAGATGGGTTCTAGTGGGTCTCTGATTTTGCTTTTTCGGTCTCGGCCAGCTCTTCGGTGGCGCGTTCAAATTCGGCGATCACCTGGGCTCCCAAAAGAAAGATAATCGAGGCGATTTCGATACTGAGCAGCACCACCACGGCGGTTGCAAAGGAGCCGTAAATGACGTTTACCAGGGAAAGCTTTGCAAAATACCAGACCAGTATATGACGGGTGATCTCCCACAGAATGGCGGCGGTAGTCCCGCCGAGAAATGCGTGACGAATGGTGATCTGTCCGACCGGCATGACGAGATACAAAGACGTCAGCATTAATATCAAACCGACGATCCCTACCAGGTAAAGCCCAATCCCGGACGCCCATGCGAAACCAATGCTTTTGCCGAAAATGGTCAGCGTTTCGCCTTCGATCGAGTCCAGCACACCGGCAATGATCGTTACGATCATAATCCCAAGCCCCATTAAAATCATGTAGACGTAGGGGATAATTGCGGAGATCAGAAAATGGCGGCGGTGGGTTTTAATGCGATGGTAAAAGATGACCGCCATGGCGTTTTCCAGCATGGTAAAGGCCATCGAGCTGAAAAACAGCATGACACCGAAGCCGATAATGCCGACAAACTGGCGATATTGAAGAAAGGCCACCACCTCATCGGCTATTTTTTGCGCGTGACCGGGGACAATTAATTCCAGTTCCCTTACGATGATTTCTAATAATTTTTCCTGTTCGATAAATTGCGAAAGCCCGATTAAAATCAGTGCCAGCATGGGGATAATAGACAACAGAGAATTGTAGGCAACGCCTCCGGAAAGAAGTAAACCCTGATTGCGCTTAAATCCCTTCAGCACCCGCCACATAAATCTGCCCGGATACCGTAGTACTTTTTTTGAATATTTTTCAGAGTTCGTCATGCGTGTAATTATAGATTATATTCTAACATTGAAACCGGGTCTTCTGGGCCATGATTCTTTACCTTATATCCAGCTTTAAATCTTTAAGAACTGCAAATTTATTGGTGATGGGCTCAGCCTGACACCCGCAATCTCCCTGGTTGAGATCCGCCCCACATTTCGCACACAGGCCTTTGCAGTTTACATCACATAATGGTTGCAATGGAAATGCCATCACGACCTGTTCCTGGATCCCTTGATGAAGATTGATCTCTTCCCCTCTGAAATATATCAGTCCGATTTCCTCAACCCTTAACTCGATCTCTTCCTCATCGAAGACATCCATAAGGCCCGGGACTTCTTTCGTGTAGGTTAGCTCAAAGTCAGATTTTATTGAAGTATCAAAATCTTTCAGGCAGCGGCTGCAGGGCAGGCGAACGCTTGTCCGGAATGTTCCCTGAACCTCAAAAAGTTCCCTTACTCTAAATGCCTTTAAACGGATGTTTAAAGGCTTGAGGAATTCGCACTCCCTTTTCTTAGCCATTTCGGCTATTATCGGGAAAACCTGCGGATTTTCTTCAAATTCGTGGAAAAATTCTTTATCCTTGATCTGTTCGACATGCAGGATTAAATTTTTCATTTTCTCACGGGTTCGCAACATGAGAATTTGGGATTCTTTATGTTATTTCTTTTACAGAGTTAATCAATATGATAATGCAAATCTCATGGTTAATCAAATGCCCATTTTTATGCGTTCCAAATGAAATTGTGAATTCGTGCTCTCTTTAATATGTTTTTACCTGCTTATCTGTAAAGTCCAAGTTGCCATTAGATAAACTCTCTGTGGGAGCGGCTTCCAGCCGCGAA
>CBDUUO010000539.1:0-2868 GCA_965370395.1 uncultured bacterium | reverse complement strand
CTTATACCGCAATTCCGTATTTCGGAACATTATTATGGCAAGCGGTATAAATTCTTCCGGGGTGTCTTTTTCAGCTGCGGTTCGGTTGTCAGGGCATCGGGCTGCGTTTTCATGGACAATGAGATCCGCTTGCGCTCCAGATCAACAGCGATTACCCGCACTGTCACCTTCTGCTGTACTTTTACATAATCAGTTGGATCCTTAACAAAGCTGTCGGACAATTCACTGATATGCACCAGCCCGTCTTGATGGACACCGATGTCGACGAATGCACCGAAAGCGGTCACATTAGTGACGATCCCCGGCACCGTCATCCCCGGCTTGAGATCGGATATCTGGTTAACGCCTTCGGCGAATTCGATGGCTTCAAATGCCTGACGCGGATCACGACCCGGTTTGGCCAGCTCAGCGAGAATGTCCATCAGGGTCGGCCGGCCGATCTGATCGGTGACATACTGGGTTACCTCGATTTTTTCTCTCAAACTCGCATCGGTCATCAAATTAACAACAGCACAGTTCTGATCGCGTGCCATGGCATCCACTACCGGATAACTCTCCGGATGAACGGCACTGGCATCCAGTGGATTGGCGCCATCATGAATTCTCAAAAAACCGGCCGATTGCTCATAGGCTTTAGGACCAATGCGAGGAACCGCTTTTAGTTCCGTTCTTGAATTAAAGGGGCCGTTTTCATTGCGGTACTTTACGATATTTCCAGCCAGCTGGGGCCCGAGTCCCGATACATAGGCCAGCAATTCTGCGCTGGCGCGGTTTAGATCCACACCGACGGCATTCACGCAGCTGATCACCCCATCATCCAGGGCCAGTTTCAATGCAGACTGATCGACATCGTGCTGGTATTGTCCCACCCCGATTGATTTCGGATCGATTTTAACAAGCTCCGCCAGAGGGTCCATCAGGCGCCGGGCAATAGAAACGGCTCCACGTATGGTTAAATCCAGTTCGGGGAACTCACGGCGGGCAACCTCCGACGCGGAATACACCGAAGCACCGCTTTCATTTACAAGAATAACCGCTATTTCCTTTATGGCATCGATTTTGCGAATAAACGCTTGGGTTTCTCTGCCCGCTGTCCCGTTTCCGACCGCCACCGCTTCGATTCTGTAACGCTGATACAGGTTGATGATGGTTTCAGCTGCTTGCTGGTCCCGCTTTTCATTCATTTGCGGATAAATCGTGTCGTAGTGCAGCAGTTTGCCCTGGCGGTCTAGGCAGACCAGCTTACAGCCGGTTCGGAAACCAGGATCGATTCCCATAACCCTTTTGGGGCCCAGCGGTGGTGTCAGCAGCAACTGGCGCAGGTTTCGGGCGAACACCTCAATTGCTTGTTTTTCGGCACGCTGCTTGGTGGCGAGTCGAATCTCCGTTTCCATAGAATGTGACAGTAGCCGTTTGAAACAGTCCTGTACGGCCAGTTTAACCTGCATCGAAGCGGCGGTGTCTCCTCTGACAAAAAGTGTTTCGAGCAGCACCAAAGCATCCTGCTCCGGCGGTGTGATGCTCAGATTGAGGACAGCCTCTTTTTCCCCGCGGCGCATGGCCAATATGCGATGGGAGGGAGCCCTATCGGCCGATTCCTGCCAGTCAAAGTAATCTCTGTATTTAGCGCCTTCAGCTTCCTTTCCCGAAATCACCCGGGTATGTATGATGCCTTTTGTAAAATACAAATCACGCATTTTTTCACGTGACCTGGGATCCTCGTTGATGATTTCAGCCATTATATGCCGTGCCCCGTCCAGAGCATCGTCTGTTGATAGCACATCTTTTTCAGGGTCAACAAATTCGGCGGCAAGCTGGAGGGGATCCTGCCCGGTTTGTTCCAGGATTTTAAGCGCCAGGGGTTCCAGGCCTTTTTCGCGGGCAATCATGGCTTTTGTCCTGCGCTTCGGCCGGTAGGGCAGATATATGTCTTCCAGCAATGCCATATTTGCCGCTGAAATCACTTTTTGCTTCAGTTCGTCTGTAAGATGACCATGGGTTTCAAGAGATTTGAGTACAGTTGCCTTGCGGGCGTCGAGTTCTTCGAGCTGGCTCAACCGGTCTCTGATTGCGGTTATGGCCACCTCATCGAGGTTGCCCGTGGCCTCTTTACGATAGCGAGCGATGAAAGGGATGGTGGCTCCCTGCCTCAGTAGGCTCACAGTGGTCTGCACAGCCGCAGGCTGGAGTGCGAGTTCATCCGCGATTCTGGAAATATGGCCTTGCATCATGGACTCCTTTTCCCCGACGGGTTCTGGATTGCTATGAATGTTGAAAATGCAAGCTCCTATAATGCAAGTCCGCTGCTTAAAGTCAAGTAAAAGAAGTGCCAAATTTAAAGAAGATAAAGGTCTTCATTCTTGACATGGAGTGAAGAATGAAGACTTGACCTTGATTTTTCCTTGGAGGAGGCTGGCGGGGGCTGGAATCTATCTGACACCGAGGATTTCGCGAATTTTATCCAGGCGGTCACGGGCAATGGGGATGCGGCGGTTGACGGGGGGGCTTGGCGCGCCGTAGCTTTAGCGGTGGCGGTTAACGAAGGCGGGTCGAGCCGGAGGTCGTAACCGCGGGTCTTACGTGGAGTGAGAGAGCGGACCCGGTTCAAATTGACAATATATTCCCGATGGCAATGCACAAACGCCGGAACTGGGAGCTTTTTAGCAAGCTCGCCCAGTCGTTGTACAGATTTATAAGGTTTTTTCCGTTTGGTTCGAATATTATGTAAATTCTCTTTCAACCGGCATTATTAAACAGTTCGGTCCTCCGGCTCCTATGACAAATTCTGATATGTCGATCAAATTGATTTTCAATTCTTGGGAATCAAGGGCATCAATAGCTTCCCTATTTGTATCACCAACAATCAGG
>CBDUUO010000538.1:0-2871 GCA_965370395.1 uncultured bacterium | reverse complement strand
AAGTGGTATTGAATGTGGAAGCCGCTTCCACAGAGAGTTTATCTAATGGTAACTTGCACTTTCCAGATAAGCAGGTTTAATAAAACGCAACCCGAGTTTTTGAAACCCACATGTATCCTTTACTAAGCAAATCTTACAAAGGCGTATTTCCGTTTAATATCGGAACGACCTCGTTTATCTATCCGGATGATTATGTGCCCAATGTGAAAATGCTGGGGCCCTTTATGGAAAACATTGAGTTATTATTGTTTGAAAGTAATCATACCGATGCACTGCCTTCAAAAAATGTCATTGGGGAACTGGCCGGCTTGGCAAAAGATTTCAATCTGACCTATAATGTTCATCTCCCCACAGACATATCCATAACGAACCGGGATCCACAGCAACAAAGAAATGCAATTGAAACGATCTTCAGGGTTGCGGAGCGGGTTGCACCCCTCGTTCCCACAACACTGACACTGCACTTGCCATATAATGAGGATTCACTTGAGAAGGATGATGTTAAAAACTGGCAGGAAAGAGTCATTAAAAACCTGGAAAAAATTCTGGCTAACGGGACACCCAGTCATCTCATTTCCATTGAAAACCTGGATTATCCGTTTGAGATCGTCGACCCAATTATCTGCAACTTAGATCTAACCATCTGTCTGGACTGCGGGCATCTGATGCTACAGGGTGACGAGGTTCAAACATTTTTCAACACTTATTCTAACAAAATTTCTATCATCCATCTTTACGGTGTTGAAACAGACCATTTTCATTGCGCGTTGGACCATTTCCCTGAAAAATTAATGAATCCAATAATGAAATCTTTAGAGAAATTTGACGGCGTTGTGTCACTGGAAGTTTTCGCTTATGAACATTTGGATGCATCATTAAAATTTCTGGAAAAATGCTGGAATAATCAACAAAAAATGGTTATGTATTCTTAATTCTGAAAACATAGGAAACTCAAATGGCTAAAAACGAAACGAGAGGATACATACAGGTTTATACCGGGAATGGCAAAGGTAAAACAACGGCTGCAATCGGCCTGGCCATTCGGGCTGCAGGTGCCGGATTAAAGGTTTTTATTGCTCAGTTTATCAAAAAGGGGGACTACAGTGAAATTAAGGCTCTCAGAAGGTTTTCCGATTTGATTACCGTCGAACAATTCGGACTCGGCCGTTTTACGGATGAGAAGACCTTATCCGAGGATATTGAAGCGGCTCAAAAAGGCCTTAAGCGGGTTAAATCCATCATGGCTTCGGAAGAATACAAGGTCATCATTTTGGAAGAGGCCAATGTGGCCGCCAAGTATGGGCTCATCCGGGTACAGGATCTTCTCGGTCTTATTATAAATAAACCTTACGATCTAGAGTTGGTGATCACAGGAAGGCATGCTTCCCCGCGAGTGATTGAAAACGCCGATCTGGTTACCGAGATGATGCCCATAAAGCACTATTTCGAAAAAGGCGTCCCCGCCAGAGTGGGGATAGAAAAGTAATGACTCGATTGTTTGAGCAAAACGAAATTAATGGGATGGTGCTATCCAACCGATTTGTGCGCTCGGCAACCTGGGAGGGGCTGGCAACGGATGATGGTGCCAGCACCTCCAAATTAGTTGATTTAATGGCAAGGATAGCGGCTGGAGGCGTCGGGCTGATCATAACAGGCCATACCTATGTTCGCCCGGATGGGCAGCACTCTCCCTGGCAGCTTGGTATTTACAAAGATGAGCTGATCCCCGGGCTAAAGGCCATGACGCAAGTGGTCCATGAAAACGGCGCTAAGATCGTTTTACAGCTGGGGTATGGCGGCGCCTACCTGTCGAAATCGAGGGTCAGGAAAATGACCGTTGAGGATATCCAGGAGCTGACTGCAGCCTATGGCATAGCCGCGATGAGAGCCAAAACATCGGGTTTCGACGGTGTGCAAATTTTTGCGGCCCACGGATTTTTTCTCAGCCAGCTCCTCTGTCCCAGATATAACGACCGCACCGATGCATACGGCGGGAATATTCGAAATCGCGCCAGGGTGCTTTTGGAGGTGCTTCAGTCCGTCCGCAATCACACCGCTTCCGACTATCCGGTTTTGGTGAAACTCAATTGCCAGGATTTCGTAGATAACGGCCTTACTTTGGAAGATTCCCTTCAAGTGGGGATGATGCTCGAGGAAGAAGGAATTGATGCCATTGAATTAAGCGGCGGGCTTTTAAACAATCCGAATATCATGCAGAGCAAAATAGATACGGAAGCGATCGAAGCCTATTTTCAGAATGAGGCCCGGGCCTTTAAGGAAAAAATTAAGGTTCCGTTGATCCTGGTAGGTGGCATTCGATCTTATGCGGTCGCTAAAGAACTCCTCGATCAGGGCGTTGCGGATTATATTTCCATGTCACGCCCTTTTATCCGGGATCCCGACCTGATCAATCGTTGGAAGGCCGGTGATCTTCTGGAGGCTGAATGCATTTCATGCAATAACTGCTTTGAACAAATCAAGCAGGGCAAGGGCGTATCCTGTGTTCCAGTAGCAGCAGAGCCGGTTGAATCGTTTTTTCCTCAGATATCAGAGACGGTGCCGGCCAGCCTTCCGCATCCACCGGGTACCGGCTATCAGATATCAATCGGCCTGGAACAATGGGATTCCAGCTTCATACCGGTAATAAAGATTCAAATGGTTTATGAAGGAAAAACAATGGATCGCGGCCCATCGTTTCCGCTGGGTTCAGAAGATCACCAAAAAGTGAATAGGACAATAAAGGACCTCTTGGAACAATACAGGGCAGACACCCCCAATAAGTAAATTCCGTACACCTAACCCGGACAAGCCGGTTGGAGCGAAGCGGAAATCCCGGTTTATCGGGGAATTGACTATTGAATATTCAATATT
>CBDUUO010000537.1:0-2873 GCA_965370395.1 uncultured bacterium | reverse complement strand
CCTTTTTCGATGGCTTCTTTGGCTTCGCCGACCACATACAGTGAGCCGGCAATGCAGATAACGTCATCGAGGCCTGCATTCTCAATTGCATTTTTAGCCGCCCCGGCGACATCGGGTACAATCGTTACATCTGAAATGGTCTTTTTAGCCATTGCATAAAGTTTTTCCGGTGCCAGGGCCCGATCTGTTTTGGCCCGGGTAATAATGGCCCGGGAACACTGGGGCAGCAAACTTTTAAGCATGGACTCATAGGGTTTGTCATCCAATATCCCGATGACCAGGGTTATGCGCCGTTTGGACAGGTTTTCGGCCAAGAATTTGGCCAGGTTGCGTGCGGCAATTAAATTGTGAGCGCCGTCCAGGATGACCAAAGGGTTGTCAGAGACAATTTCCAGTCTTCCGGGCCACCGGGTGTTTGCCAGGCCCTGTTTAATACTTTCCTGGGAAATTTCGGCTTTGTTCTTAATTAAAAGCTCGCTGGCGGCCAGGGCCAGAGCCGCATTTTGAACCTGATAGTGTCCCAGCAAGGGCATCTGTACGTGGTGCCAGGTATTTTCGATGCCATAGTAGGAAAAATGTCCGGATTGATTTTGTCTGACCGTAAAATCTTTCCCCAGAATGAATAGCGGAGCAGATTTTTTTTGGGCAACCTCCTGAACAACAGATCGGACCTGTTTTTGTTTTACTGCTGTGACCACCGGCGTCCCTTGCTTGATGATACCGGCTTTTTCGCGGGTGATCTGAGCCAGCGTGTTACCCAGATAATCCCGATGTTCCATGGATACGTTGGTAATGATGGAGATTGCCGGCTGAATGACATTGGTCGCATCATAGCGTCCCCCCATGCCGGTCTCGACCACCGCCCAGTCCACCTGTTGTCTGCTGAACTCATAAAGTGCCATGGCGGTAGCAAATTCAAAAAACGTCGGGCTGCGGTCTCCGTGATGGACACGCTTGACCGCCTGATAGGATTTTACGACATTTTCGTTTGAGATCTGATGGTTGTTGATACAGATTCTTTCATTAAAACGAACCAGATGGGGTGAGGTATAAAGGCCGACGCGATAACCGGATTCGTGTAAAATAGCGGAGAGGGCGGATGCAACCGAGCCCTTGCCGTTTGTTCCCGCCACATGGATGCTGTTAAAATCATTCTGAGGATTTCCAAGTGCGTTTAAAATGCTTTTGATGGTATCCAGGCCGAGTATGATCCCGAATCTTCTAAGCGCATATAGGGTCTTCAAGCAGCTGCTATACGTTTCTTTTGACGGCATGGATATAAAAAACCCGGCAAAAAAGCTTTTTTTGCCGGGTTTTCCTTTTAATTGGGTTACGCCCTATCTTCTGCGGTATCTGGCAGCGCGGGAAGCGGCCAGCCGTTCCCTTCTTAAGGCTTCACGCATCTTGCGACGTCTGTATTCACTCGGCTTTTCATAACTCTTCTTTAGCTTAAGCCGCTTGAACAGACCATCGTTTTGAATCTTCTTTTTCAAGATTCGCATGGCCTTTTCAATATCGTTGTCAATGACCCTGACTTCAATATCCTTCAAATTTCTCGCCCCCTTTTAAGTTCCAATTTTATTTGTAACGTATTGAAATCGTCCATTTTCCAATATTTTAGATTAACGTTTTCTTATATATTGTCTGATTTCATTTGGCAAGAAAAATTTATTTAAACTTTTTTCCGATCCAAAACAACCCCCTCCTAACGCCCACCAATATTATCTTGACACTTGGCAGTCCTTTCGCCATACTCTGCCGGCAAAAAACAATATTTTGTAAATTCACTAAGCGAGTGGAAGAAGGATAACACATGCGTTTGATATTATTGGGTGGACCCGGTGCAGGGAAGGGTACCCAGGCCAACCTCGTAAAAGACAGATACCAGATCCCACAGATTTCAACCGGAGACATGCTGCGTGCAGCCCAAAAAGAAGGCACCGAGTTGGGCCTAAAGGCCAAAGAGTACATGGATGCTGGTAAACTCGTGCCAGATGATGTCATCATCGGCCTTGTCAAAGAACGAATTAAAGAACCAGATTGTGAGAGAGGATTTTTATTTGACGGATTTCCCCGAACCATCCCTCAGGCAGATGCCATGAAGGAAGCCGGGGTGCCGATTGAGGCTGTGGTTGACATCGATGTCCCCGATGGGGAAATCATCAAACGCATGAGCGGTCGACGGGTTCACCTTGCCAGCGGGCGGACCTATCATATCGTGTTCAATCCACCCAAAGAAGAGGGCAAAGATGATGAAACCGGTGAACCGTTGATTCAGCGTGATGATGACAAAGAAGAAACCGTGCACAAACGGCTGGATGTTTATCACGCTCAAACAGAGCCCCTGGTTGACTATTATAAGGATTGGGAAAAATCTGGCGAATCCGCCGCTCCAAAATATATTCGCATCGACGGCGTCGGCAAGGTAGAAGAGATTCGAGATCAGATATACGCGGCCCTTGATAACCTAACATAACGATTAACAGAAGACAGATAACAGAAAACAGATAACAGAGGACTAAATACTGAAATCAGAGGACAGTGTCCAGTCACAAACGATATGTGATATTGAAATATTTTGACATCCATCATCTGCCTTCTGACCTCTGTTTTCTGTCTTCCGACGTCTGTTTTCTGACCTCTGTCATCTGTCATCTGACCTCTGACTTCTGTTCTCTGTTGTAATTAGCCTTCTAACCAACGCCACGGCGTCCTGCCGGGTCATATCGCTTCTTGACAACCGTTCTTCTTCCACGCGGTCCAAAATTTTTCTATACAGTGGAGAGGGCTCAAGCCCGAATTCAGCAATCAAATCATGACCGGTTATCAGCCGCGGGCTTGATGTTCTGAGTTTAAAATTGGTTTCAAAATCA
>CBDUUO010000536.1:0-2875 GCA_965370395.1 uncultured bacterium | reverse complement strand
AGTCTGCAACGACTCAAACCAACAGCTGGTTACACCGCCTGGCTGTTTGGCCATTCAGCCAGCCGTTTGAAAGAAGAAGTCATCAGATGTTTAGCGGTCTCCACAATGGCTTCAGCATCAATCCCGTATTTAGATCGCAGAAGATTTTGCGGGCCATGCTCGACAAATGTATCGGGAATACCAATACGCTCCAGCTGAAAACCGGTGATTCCGGAGTCATTGAATTCCTCCAAAACTGCACTCCCGAATCCTCCCTGGCGGACATTTTCCTCGACGGTAATGATGCGCGGAATTTTTTTAGCCAGAGAGCAAATGAGCTCGACGTCCAGAGGCTTTACAAACCGGCAGTTAACAACAGTTGCGGATATACCCAGTTGGGTCAATTCTGAATGGGCGTCCAATGCCTCGCAAACCGATCGACCAATAGCCAAAATCAGAACATCTTCGCCTTCCTTTAATATTTGAGCTTTACCGATGGGAAGCGGCCGGATGTCCTTTTCGAGAATCATCCCGCTGCCGGCCCCCCGGGGGTATCGAAAGGCAATCGGGCCATCATATTTCAAGGCAGTAACCAGCATCCGGCGCAGTTCATTTTCATCTTTAGGTGCCATGACCACCATGTTGGGCAAATTTCGCAGATAGCACAGATCAAAAAGGCCATGATGGGTGGATCCGTCTTCACCGACGATTCCGCCCCGGTCAAGGGCGAAAACGACATGCAGCGACTCGAGGCAGACATCATGTAAAATTTGATCATATGCGCGCTGTAAAAAGGTGGAGTAAACGGCAACCACCGGTTTCAGGTTTTCAGTGGCCAGGCCGGCGGCAAAGGTCACCCCGTGTTGTTCCGCAATTCCCACATCAAAAAATCTTTCCGGAAACAGTTCTGAAAATTGCGCCAGGCCGGTACCCTCGGGCATTGCAGCCGTTACGGCAATGATTTCTTGATCCTCTTTTGCCAATTGGACCATGGTATCGCCAAACACCTGGGTATAAGACGGATTCGGGCTCTTTTGATCCAAACAGTTGCCGGTTGCGACTTCAAACTGGGTGCACCCGTGAAAATAAACCGGATTCTTTTCAGCCGGCGGATAGCCTTTGCCTTTTTGGGTGGAGACATGCAAAAGCACCGGTTCCTTCAGGTGTTTGATATTATTTAGTATATCAATTAAATGATTTAATTTGTGTCCATTGATGGGACCAAAGTACGTAAAATTAAAGGCTTCAAACAGCATCCCCGGGGTCACAAAAGTTTTCACGCTCTCTTCGGTTTTTTTGGCTAACTGATAAATGTCATCGCCAAATTTGGGTAGCGATTTTAAAAAATCACCCAGTTCTTTTCGGAGTTCCTGTATTTTTTTGCCGGAAAACTTGCGGCTCAGGAAAGAGGATAGGGCGCCGACATTGCGTGAAATCGACATTTCATTATCATTGAGGATCACGATAAGATTTTTGTCTTTGTGGGTATCTCCAGTCTGGTTGAGGCCCTCCAAAGCGATTCCGGCGGTCATTGAGCCATCACCGATAACGGCAATCACTTTGGCATTTTCATCCTTTAAATCTTTGGCACATGCGATGCCAAGGCCGGCGGATATGGAGGTGCTGCTGTGCCCCGTTGTAAAGGCGTCGTAAGGACTTTCGCTGCGGCGGGTAAAACCGGAAATTCCATTAAACTGGCGCAGGGTACGAAATTGCTCCCGTCGACCGGTGAGCAGTTTGTGGGCATAGGCCTGGTGCCCGACATCCCAGATGACCTTATCCCGGGGGGTGTCGAAAACGTAATGAATCGCAATTGTCAATTCGACGGTCCCCAAACTGGACGCCAGATGACCGCCGGTTTGGGATACCACATCGACAATGGCCATGCGAATTTCTTCGGCCAGTTGGGGAAGGTCGTCACGCGAAATATTTTTTAAATCTGCCGGTGAATTAATTTTTTCCAATAAAACCAATTTAAGGTTGCTCCTCTTTTCGTATTTGTTTTTTGAGACACAATTTGTTTTAGCATTGAAAACCTGGTCCTCTGAGCCAGAATTCTTTACTTTTTTCTATCGACGATATACGTCGCTATGGCACGCAAAGGCTCGGCTTTTTGATCAAAAGACTCAAGCGCCTGCAAAGCGTTTTCAGTCAGCTTTCTGGTAAAATTTTTAGATTCTTCAAGGCCCAGCAGGGAAGGGTAGGTGCGTTTATGACGGAGTTTATCGGTTCCCACCGCCTTTCCCATTATGGCCGGGTCACCTTCAACATTTAAAATATCATCCGTTACCTGAAAGGCAAGTCCAATATGCTGGGCATAGCTTTCAAGCATTTGAATTTGGCTGGAATTTGCGCCAGCCAACTCGGCCCCGCACCGCAATGATACTTCGATCAAGGCGCCGGTTTTTAAGCGGTGCAGGGATTTCAATTCATTCAATGTCAGCTGTCTTCCTTCCGAACCCATATCCAGCATCTGTCCCTGAATCATGCCGCAATAGCCGGCTGCATGTGAAATCAGTTGAATGACGTGCAACCATTTCGCGGCCTGCTGATCGTTGCCGGTTTCGATGGCTGACAGCGTCTGAAACGCCAATGTCAGCAGCGCATCTCCGGCAAGGATGGCGGTCGCCTCGTCAAAGGCCATGTGACAGGTCGGCTGGCCCCTGCGCATGGCATCATCATCCATGGCCGGAAGGTCATCGTGGATTAAAGAGTAGGTATGAACCATTTCAAGGGCACAGGCCGCCGGCAAAACGTCTTCCAGATCACCGCCGACTGCCTCGGCAGCTGCCACGCATAGTACGGATCGAATGCGTTTGCCTTCGGCCATCAACGAGTAAGTCATGGCCTCAAGGATGCGGTCGGGCCGGTCAGATACTTTTAAAATAGATTCAAG
>CBDUUO010000535.1:0-2892 GCA_965370395.1 uncultured bacterium | reverse complement strand
CGGATCTTTTCAAATGAATATGGAGGCTTGATCATGCCAGTTTATCAATGGGTAGGCACCAACCGGAAAAATGAAACCCGAAAAGGCGAAATGGAAGCTGCCAGTGAAAAGGCGGTACGATCCAATCTGGCTCGACTCCGAATAACGCCGAATAAAATTAAAAAGAAGCCTAAAGACCTGTTTGAAAACGTCTCCTGGCTTCAACCCAGAGTCGTACAAAAAGATATCATTCTGTTTGCCCGCCAATTCTCCACCATGATCGATGCGGGGCTTCCCATTATCCAATGCATGGAAATTCTTTACACCCAGCAAGGTAATAAAACCTTCAAACGAATGATAAAAGAAATAAAAGAGCAGGTCGAAGGCGGTGCCACGCTTGCTGAGGCCCTAAAGCGCTTTCCAAAGCATTTTGATAGTCTTTTCGTCAACATGATCGCAGCCGGTGAGGCCGGCGGTATTTTAGATGCCATCCTCAGACGCCTTGCCGCTTATATGGAAAAAGCCGCTAAACTTAAATCCCAGGTAAAAGGTGCCATGACCTATCCCATTGTCACCTTAATTATCGCGGTTCTCGTGCTTGGGGTTATTTTGATTTTCGTTATCCCGGTATTTGAAGAAATGTTTGCTGATTTCGGCGGAGAGCTGCCTGTTCCAACCAAAATTGTGGTAGCAGCCAGTGAAATGGTGAAAAGCAAGATTTTATATATCATCATCGGACTTTTCATCTTTGGATTCGCAGCCCGGAAATTTTACGCCACCGAAAAAGGCCAGGATATGTTTGATGCTTTCACGTTGAAAATTCCCGTCTTTGGTGAATTGCTGCGTAAGGTGGCTGTCGCCAAATTCACCCGCACCATGGGGACCATGCTTGCCAGCGGGGTGGCTATTTTAGAAGCCCTTGATATTGTTGCCAAGACGGCCGGTAACCGGACGGTTGAAAAAGCCATTTATGATGTGCGGTCCGGTATCGCAGAAGGTCGCACCATGGCCGATCCACTGCAGGAAAGCGGTGTTTTCCCAGCGATGGTATGTCAGATGATTTCGGTCGGTGAATCCACCGGCGCGCTGGACGCCATGCTGGAAAAGATTGCGGACTTTTACGATGAGGAAGTTGACCAGGCGGTTGACAACTTGACCGCTCTAATTGAACCGTTTATGCTTGTTTTTTTAGGGACGACGATCGGCGGTCTGGTGATCGCCATGTATCTACCGATATTCAAGATGGCCGGTGCCGTTTAATAATCTCACCGGTGAAAATCCTCCTTTTTAACAACGGCAGACTGCAAGGAGATGAAGCCCGGAACGCCGTCGCAGGTTGCACAGGTTATTAATCCGCAGATTACGCAGATTTCCGCAGATTAAATACTCAAATAAAAAAGCAGCTCAAAGCATAAAAGCTAATAAGCTGGTAAGCCAAATTAGCTGGTAAGCTCATAAGCTGATAAGCTGGTAAGCCGGTAAGCTGATAAGCGAATAAGCTCATAAGCTGATAAGCTCAATAGCTTAACAGCTCAACAGCTTACTAGCTGAACAGCTCAATGGCTTAATAAACGGACCCCTTTCAGAAGATTCATTTTATGAGTCACCTTTCACCCATACCCGAGAAAGATTACAAGACCAAAATGAAAGGGTTGATGTTTTTTCGGCTCCTGTTTTCGGCGCTGCTGCTGGGCTCCACCATCATCATGCAACTGAGCGATTCCGCCGCCCCCATGGAACGGTCTCTTGTGGTCCTTTACGGTCTCATTATTGCGATATTTCTAATATCATTGATTTACAGTTTGTTTCTGAAACGCGTTAAAAAGGAGATCCCCTTTGCCTTTATTCAAACCGGCGTCGATACATTTTTTGTTACTCTGATTATTTTTGTGACCGGCGGTTTTTTAAGCGTTTTCTCCTTCCTTTATTTGGTGGTCATCATTTATTCCAGCATGCTGCTTCCCATGCGGGGAACCATGGTAATTGCAGCGCTTTGCGGCCTTCAGTTTGGGGGTTTAGTTGAGCTGGAATATTTCGGTATTCTCGATCCATTTGGCACCAATAGCAATACACTCGCCAGCGCCTATGATTGGTATCAGATATTCTTTAAATTGATGATCACCCTGCTGGCCTGTTTTGCGGTGGCGTTTTTAAGCAGTTTGCTATCGGAGCAGACCCGCAAGTCCAAAGAGGAGCTTCGCGCAATGGAGGGTCACGTCAAGCGGGTCGAAAAGATGGCATCAATCGGGGAGATGGCAGCCGGTTTAGCCCACGAAATAAAAAACCCGCTGGCTTCTTTGACAGGATCCATTCAGCTTTTGCAAGAAGACATGCGCTATGATCCTGATCATGCGCGCTTAATGCAAATTATTCTGCGTGAAGCCGATCGCTTGAGTTCCTTAGCCAGCAATTTTCTTTTTTACGCCCGACCGCCTGCGGGCAAGGTCGAGCCGATTGAGCTGGATCGCGCGCTGCTTGAAACCGCTGAACTTTTTGAAAAAGATGGTTCGAATAACGGTCGAATTTCAACAATCAAAAATGTATCTTCTGATGTATGGATCACAATGGATCCCGGTCATCTTCACCAAATTTTGTGGAATTTACTGTTGAATGCCGCCGAGGCTATTGACGGTGAAGGTCAAATCGGGATCGAAATGTTTCCCTTAAAGAATCGGTATGCCTGTGTTAAAATCACCGATAATGGATGCGGCATATCCCAGGAGGCCCTAAAGTCCATTTTTGACCCTTTTGTTACCACCAAACCCAACGGGACCGGTTTAGGTTTGTCCATTGTTCACCGAATTCTCGAGGCTTATGACGCCTGGTTAAACGTTGAGAGTGAACTAAATAAGGGCACTTCAGTGACCTTAAATTTTAAACAGATTGTCCCACCCGCCTAACCCGCCGGACCTA
>CBDUUO010000534.1:0-2902 GCA_965370395.1 uncultured bacterium | reverse complement strand
CTTCATCCGGCATTTCCTTAATCAGGCGGATCCAGTAATCCGGAACACCCATGGCAAATCGATAGTCAAAACCGAAACCGCCCTCGGAAAACCCTGCGGCCAGACCGGGCATGCCGCTAATGTCCTCGGCGATGGTCAACGCATCACGACGCACATCGTGGATGAGCCGGTTTGCAAGAGCCAGATAGGTGAGAGCGTCTTCATCCACACTTTCATCAAAGTAGTCATCATAGGACGTAAAAGACTTTCCGAGGCCATGGTGGTGGTAGAGCATGCTTGTGATACCGTCGAACCGGAAACCGTCAAAAGAGTATTCGTCAAGCCAGAAGCGGCAATTGGATAGAAGAAAATGCAGCACTTGATGTTTTCCATAGTCGAAACATCGGGAATTCCAGGCTTCATGCAACCCACGCGGACCGTCATGAAAGTATTGATAAAGCGTACCATCAAAGCGACTCAGTCCTTCCACCTCATTGGACACCGCATGGGAGTGAATTATGTCCATAATTACCGTAAGCCCGGCGGCGTGGGCGGCATCGACCAGCGTCTTTAAATCCTCCGGCGTTCCAAACCGGGATGAAGCGGCAAAAAAACTTGAGACCTGATAGCCGAATGAAGCATAGTAGGGGTGTTCTTGAACCGCCATCAATTGCAACGTATTATAGCCGGCTGCAATAATCCTCGGCAGGACCCGATCGGTGAACTCCAGGTATGAACCGATCTTCTCTTCTTCTTGGGCCATCCCCACATGAACTTCATAAACAAGTAATGGATCTGCAGGACAACGATAATCATTATGCTCACACTTATAAGGGAATGGCGGTAGCCAAACCTGTGCGTTGAAAATCAATGTATCGGGATCCTGAACCACCCGTCGCGCATATGCCGGAATGCGATCACCTTCACCGCCCGGCCAATGGACCCTGAGTCGATATAGATCTTTATGCTCGAGCTTATTGGAAGGTAGACGAATTTCCCACACCCCTTCTTCAACGTTTGGCTCGAGAGCAAATGCCTTTTGCTCCTGCCAACCGCTCATTTCCCCCACCAAATAAATCGCAGTGGCGTTGGGAGCCCATTCCCTAAAAATCCATTCGTTGCCGGAAAAGTGAAGACCGAAGTATTCGTGACCCGACGAAAAATCAGCCAAGCTCATTTTTCCCCTGGTGAGACGTTTTTGTGTTTCATGGATGCGTGTTAACCGGCGCCGGATAATTTTCTCGTATGGTTTCAGGTAGGGGTCTTTTTCCAGAAGACGCTGTAAGGGGTCATTGATCATTTGTTTGTTGCCCTGATATTGGCATACCCTAATTGAGCAAAAACTCAATTAGGTGTTATTTGTTATTTATTTTTTTCTCTTTCGTGTTTTCGATTTTTTACGTTTTCGCGATAATTCTCTTTTGTCAATACGCGGACTAATGAGAGGACGTTGCAGCATCTTTTCATAAAGATCAATGTAATGACGCGCCGTGACCGAATGTTTGAATGTAGCATCACTATGAGTCATGATCCGTTCGATCTGCCGCTCTTTCACTTTTTGGGGAAGATTATAAAACTCCATGGCCTGGTTGATCGACCAGAACAGACCGTTGGCATCAAAGGTTTCAAAAAGAAACCCGTTGCCGGTGTTATTTTCAGCATTCAAGTGGGTAATCGTATCGTGAATTCCGCCAGTATTGTGGGCCACCGGAAGCGACCCATATGTGGTACCGATCATCTGGGGAAGACCGCATGGCTCAAAACGGGAAGGCATCAGCACGAAATCCGAAGCCCCGTAAGCCTGACGGGCAAGACGTTCGTCGAAGTCGCAAATCGCCACCCGGTTGCCCAGATTGTGAAAGTCTACAATGTCTCTGAAATGCATCTTGAACTCACCGTTGGCCACAAAGACGATTTCCAGGTTCTGGTCCCAAAATCGGGAGATAACATGATAAAGGATGGTCGCCAGCAGCTGACACCCTTTTTGAATCGTATCGAGACGAGACGGCCAGAAAAAGAGAGGCGCTCGGTCATCCTGAATAAGACCCAGAAGTTTCTGGAGAAAACGCTTGTTTTCCAACTTTCCATGAACATGATCTTCAGGGCCGTATGTACGGGTCAGATCTTTGTCTGTGGTCGGATTAAATGATGGGTCAGGGGAATTCAGAATTCCCACGGCGCATTCGGTATACCATTTGTTGGATAACTCTTGCTGCAGTGGGGGATCTACAAAAGCATGGCGACCCTCAACAATTTCCGCCAAAAAGGTCGGGCTCACCGTATTGACAAAATGAGCCGCAAAAACGCCACTTGTCAGAAAATCAACGGGATTGTCATCTCGTGTTTCCTCGTAATTATATGACATGCGCTCATAATAAAGATGTTGCCAGAATGCCGCCGCATCGATTCCCCTGTCCTCGATATGTGCCAGAAGGGTTTTGACCGTATGGATATTGTGGATAGTAAATAAGCAGGGGATGCCTAAATGCCTTGCCGTGGCCGGGATCAGACCGGTCATCCAATCGTTGCAATGGATAAGATCCGGCTGTATATAGGGGATGATATTATTGATAACCTCCCGCTGAAAGGCAAGAGCGATTTTAAGGTTTTCCCAGCTGTAATTGGAATAGACATTACTCAGATAGAAAAAAGCCCGGTCTTCGGCAAGGTGAACCCTTTCATCCGGCATTTTTCTCCGGATGGACTTTAATTCTTTTCCAACGACAGGGGATGATCGGTCATTAAACAGTTCGCGGTAGTCAGGAATCGCGACATGGACGTCAGCTCCCTGGTCGAAAAGAGCTCGGATCAGGGCTGCAGAAACATCGGCAAGCCCGCCGGCTTTGGCCGTAAGATAATTGGCCATGTTTCCCATGTCGTTGGGCAGATAGGTAACTTCAGGGGTGACGATGAGTATACGGGG
>CBDUUO010000533.1:0-2909 GCA_965370395.1 uncultured bacterium | reverse complement strand
TTATCAGTATATCAAGGATAGCCTTGTGCATATGAAGCTTGTTTTCGGACTGATCCCAAACAACGGAATGGGGGCCTTCCAGAACCGCTTCGGTAATTTCTTCTTCTCGATGGGCCGGTAAGCAATGCAGGACAATGACATCTTTAGCCGCATTTTCCAAAAGCGCTGCATTCACCTGAAAGGCAGCAAAGATTTTCTTGCGGGCCTCCTGTTCGGCCTCCTGTCCCATACTGGCCCAGACATCCGTATTGACCACATCCGCATCTTTAACCGCTGCGATGGGATCCGAATTAAGAGTAATCCTGGCATTGGATTTTTGGGCAGCGCCGTTTAAAATCTGCATATCGGGGAAATAGCCTTCAGGGCATGCCAGGTGAAGCTCAAAGCCCAGGGCCCCTGCCGCATTGATCCAGGATTGGGCCATATTGTTGCCGTCTCCCACCCATGCAATTTTTAGATCTTGATACGACCCTTTGTGCTCAATGACCGTCAACAAATCACTTAACACCTGACACGGGTGATAGCCATCCGTTAAAGCGTTTATCACCGGGATACCGGCAGATTCCGCAAATTCCTGGATCACCTCCTGAGAGAAAGTCCGGATGGCCAGTGCATCCAGATAGCGGGAAAGGACCCTGGCGGTATCTTTTACGGGTTCATCCCTCGACATCTGCGTATCTTTGGAACTGATAAAAAGCGGTGAACCTCCCAGCTGTATCATGGCGGTCTCAAATGAGACCCGGGTGCGCGTCGAGGGTTTATCAAATAAAAGCCCAAGGCTTTTGCCGGCCAGCAATGGTTCGGCAATACCTTTCTTGTGTTTTTCTTTAAGCTCAATCGCCCGCTTAAAAAACGCCTCAAATTCTTCTTTGGCAAGATCGGCCAGCGTCAGCAGATGTTGGGCCATAAATACACCCCCGAGTTTTATGGTTATGAAGATACAGCCTCAGTAAATACCTTGTCTAGGTACTCAATCAGCTGATCAATTTCTTCTTCGGAAATGATCAAGGGCGGAATAAATCTTAAAATACGATCCTGGATACAATTGATTAAAAAGCCGTTTTGCATACATTGCTTCACGATCGGCGCACCGTCGATTTTAAGCTTCATGGCGAGCAACAGGCCCAGCCCGCGCACATCTTCAATGATGGCATACCGGTTTTTTAACTCGATCAACTTTTCTTTGAAATACGATCCGGCGGCTTTGCCGTTTTCAATAACCCGGTCTTCCACCAGAATTTTACAAACTTCCAGGGCCGCTGCCGTAACAATCGGTGTTCCGCCAAAGGTGGAAGCATGCGAACCGGGTCCAAAGGCGGCGGCAATCGTTTCTCTGGCCAACATCGCCCCGATCGGCAACCCATTGGCCAGGGCTTTGGCCAGGGTCATGATATCCGGTTCCATTCCGAAGTGATTATAGGCGAAAAGCTGTCCGGTACGTCCCATGCCGGTTTGAATTTCATCAAAAATCAAAAGCGTTCCGGTTTCGTCACAGATTTTTCTGACCGTTTGCAGATATTTCTCATCCGGGCAGCGCACGCCGCCTTCGCCTTGAATGGGCTCCAGCATAACAGCACAGGTGGCGGGCCCGATTTGGGCCTGCAGGGCCGTTGCATCGTTAAAGGGTACAAAATCAAAACCATCCAGAACCGGATCAAACCCTTTTCTAATTTTTTTCTGACCGGTCGCTGAAAGGGTTGCCAGTGTGCGTCCGTGAAATGAGCGCTCCATAGTGACGATTCGAAAACGGTTTTCTTCTCCGCGGTCTTTAAAGTATCTTCTCGCCAGTTTAATGGCGGCCTCATTGGCTTCGGCCCCGCTGTTGCCAAAAAAAACACGATCGGCAAAACTATTTTCCACCAACCAGGCAGCCAGATCGACCTGTGGCAGCGTATAGTACAGATTGGATACATGCAGCAGCGTTTCGGCCTGTCGGGAAACGACTTCGCTGATCCGCGGGTGGGCATGCCCCAGATTACAAACCGCAATACCGGCCACAAAGTCCGTGTAAGATCGCCCTTCGGTATCCCAGAGTTTACAACCACGTCCCTTCTCAAAAGCAACCGGAAATCTCTGATAGGTGGCCGCCATCACTTGATCGGCGCGTTTCATTAGCTCGGCGGTCATGCCGTCACCTCCGTTCCAATTCCACTGTCGGTAAACAATTCCAGCAGAATTGCATGCCGTTTGGTGCCATTGATGATCTGAACTTTCTCCACTCCGTTTTCCAGCGCATCGAGGCCATATTCGATCTTGGGAATCATACCGCCGGAAATGCGCTGATCATCAATCATTTTTTTAATCTGCCCGGCGTCAATTGAACTGATCAGTTCACCACCGGCATCCAAAACCCCATCCACATCGGTGAGCAAAACAAGACGGCCGGCTTTAAGCGCCATAGCGATGCGACTGGCCACAAGATCCGCATTGATGTTGTAAGTTTCTCCGGCCTCTCCGGCACCGACCGGCGCAATAATGGGTATAAAGCCCTGCTCGGTCAGCTTGTCGATAATTTCGGAGTTGATGCGGGTCACCTCCCCGACCAGACCCGGATCGATAATTTCCGACGGCTTATTGCTGTCTGCCTGCTGCACGATTTGAAGCTTCCTGGATTGAATCAAACCGGCATCTTTGCCGCTCAGACCGACGGCCTTGCCGCCCTGCTGATTAATCTGGTGAACGATGGCCTTGTTGACCTTGCCGCCCAAAACCATTTCAACGACATCCATGGTGCGTTCATCGGTCAGGCGCATGCCGCGGACAAATTGGGGCCGGATTCCCATCTGGTCCAGCACTGAGTTGATCTGAGGCCCCCCGCCGTGCACCACAACCGGCTTGAGACCGATAAATTTTAGCAAGGTAATATCACGGGCAAAATCCTGCTTGAGCTGTTCATCCACCATGGCATG
>CBDUUO010000532.1:0-2914 GCA_965370395.1 uncultured bacterium | reverse complement strand
TCTAACCTCTGAACCTTTGAACGTTGAACCAGGCGTTGTTTAAAGAACTCAACTGGGCTAAAATATACCACACGACTTTTGTAACATTTTTGTGGGACACAATACTAGAGTTGAATAGGGATATAATTGTGCCATGGGTTCGAAAGAAAAAAATCGCCGCTATACGTGCGCTGATTACCGCAAAGAAATGACCCTATTGAGTCTGAAACGGCGGCTAACCGGGGAGCGACTTTCAGATAAGGAACGCCAGAAATTGCTGTCTGAAATCCGTCGCTTGGAATCGGAAATGAACCTGGATTGACGGTCGACCGCTGGTGCATATCATTGGGACGCGATACAGTTTATGACTTTAACGTGAGGAGGAATAAACCATGGACTGGAAAGAATTGGAGGTCCACCATATTGGAATCGTAGTGGAGGACATTGAGAAGGCCAAGAAACCCTATGAAGCGATTTTCGGTTTAGAGATTGTGGATCGCTTTGAGGTTGAGCCGTTTGCTGCCAGGGTGGCGTTTTTGCCGGTAAAAAATATCTATATAGAACTGGTGGAGCCAACCAATCCGGATGATGGCTTGGGAAAATTTTTAAAACGGGGCGGCGGCATACACCATATTTGCTATGAAGTAGAGGATCTCGATGCTGTCAGCGAGCAATTGAAGGAAAAGAATATTCGTTCTTTGAGCGGTGGAGTGCAGTGGACACCCTGTTTTGAAAAAACGCTTTTTTTGCACCCCAAAGATACCGGCAATGTGCTCGTCGAATTGGTGGAAAAAGCCACCTGCAAGTTGCCCGGTTGCAAATATTGAACTTTTCGGTTTATTATTTGGAAGGTGAGCACAATAAGCCGATCGGGACGATCATCGATAGTAATTGTCAAAAATATGTTTCGATTGACTTAGCGAATCTTTCAAAAAGGAGCAATCAACTCAAAAGTGACTGAACAGGGAATAGAACTTCACTCAAACATTCAAATATCAACTTGTCCTAAAAAGCATCGCCAAGGACTGGACAAAGCCATATCCCCTGCAGAAACGGTTAAAAACGTAAATAAACTCTTTAAGCGCATCGATCTTGATTTGGTGAAGGAAATCACCAGAATCGATTCCGGCCGTCTCGATATCCCGGTTTATGTGTGTGAAGCCGGTAAAGACTGCAACACGCCCACGCGACGGTCTATGGGCAAGGGACCCACGCCGGATCAAAGCGCGGCGAGTGCTTTGATGGAACTGGTGGAAAGATTCAGCCACGCTAATTTTCCGACCAAAGATAAAATATTATGGGGGACCTTAGACGAAACAAATGATAGATGCCTATCGATCGAAAGTCTGTTCTGGCTGCCGGATCGGGCCTCACAAACTTCCGGAGACGGCCAAGCGGAATTCAAGAGCCTGCCGTTTTCCTGGATACCCGCCTACAGCCTTGTGACCCAAAAAGATGTGATGATACCCTACGAGTGGTTTGCCGATATTTTCGGCACAAACGGCCTGAGTGCCGGCAATACCCCTGCCGAAACAATTCTTCAAGGACTTTGCGAGGTCGTCGAAAGGCATGTATCGGGGATCGTTAACATGGCGAAAAAACCGGTGCCCGTCATCGATCTCAACTCGGTGACAGATGAAACCGCCAATGAGTTGATTGAAAAGTTTAATCGCAACGGGATCAGACTTGTGTGTATGGACTTTAGTCTCGATACCGGAATCCCCACCATCGGGGGAATTGCTTACGATTCGGCAACATTTCCCAACAGCGAGATTGTGTTCTGCGCGGGAACGGCGACAAATCCCGAAAAGGCCTTGATCCGAACGATTACCGAAATTCAGCAGATGGCGGTGGACTATTTCAGAGCAGATTATTATGCCGGCGGTATACTTCCCAAATTCAACCACTTTAGGGAATTCGAATACCTTTTTGACGAAAACGATGCGATACCTATCCAGGCGCTGCCCGACGTGTCGGCCGACGACATGGCCGACGAGATCAAAAACTGTGCGGATGCGTTGTCGCAAATCGGTCTCTTCCCCCTTGTCGTGGACATCAGTCATGCGACGCTTAAAATCCCGGCCGTCTTTGTGGTGGTTCCGGGGGCAGCCCAGTACGAAAATTTATTTTACAGGCTGAATGCAGCCTATCACCTGGGCAGAAGGCTCATGCATTTAGGGAGATTCGATGACGCGATAAACAAATTCAAATCTTCGATTGACGCATTTCCGCAATCGTCTCTGCACTGTATTTACCAAACAGCCGAATGCCTGAAGTATCAGCAAAAATGGCAAGAGGCCATTGAGGTTTACAAGAATTCTCTGCGTCATGGACCCGATCGGGTCATGCAGTACCGCATTTTTCACTCGATTTCAGTCTGCTCGGATCGCCTCAAAAAAGCCCATTTTGCTTGACTTATACTAACTTAATACTATGTTAGAATTACCTTTCAAAAAAATCCCAGGGGCTCATATGTCCACTCATAACAGCCATGAATGAAAAGGCGTAGTACGACATGTACCTTAGAAATACAGGAAAGGAGGATTCGAATATGAGCACATATAAAGTGATCGAATTGGTGGGTACCAGCAATGCGTCATGGGCAGATGCTGCGAAAACGGCGCTTGAAGCCGCAGGAGAAACATTAAGAGATTTAAGGGTTGCGGAAGTGACCCGAATGGACGTCCGGATTGAAGATGACGGGCGGCTGCTTTATCGCACCCGGCTACAGGTTTCTTTTAAGGTTGGATCACTGGAGAAATATGTGGAAAGTTTGGGAGCGAAGCCATATGCCCAAGAAGAAGGGTAATTGAATGGTGTTTATTTTAAATTTAACCGTTAACAGCTATTTACACTATTTATGAGCCCCCGGGGTATTTTTTATAGTGGTTGTCAAAAAAACGTTCCGGTATTCAAACGTTTTTTTTCTACAACC
>CBDUUO010000531.1:0-2918 GCA_965370395.1 uncultured bacterium | reverse complement strand
GCGTAGCGTCATCAATATTGGACGTTCGATGTTGGACGTTCGATGTTCGACGTTCAATCTGTTCACTGTTCCGGCCAGGCGGAGTTTCATATAAGGTGTCAGGTGTCAGATCAGAGCATCGAATATCGCGCACCGTACATCGAGAATCCAGTAGTTTTTACCGTCATGCCCGCGTAGGCGGGCATCCAGCTTTTTCCGCAACACATTTCTGGATTCCCGCCTTCGCGAGAATGACAAGCTTGAAATGAAAAAACTCCCCGAGCTATGAAATAATTAGGAGAAAATATGTCGAAGAAATTTGAGCTGAAAATATCGGATTTAAGACTCATTTGCGATCCCAAAATCTTCAAGTTTAAGAATACATCTGAAGTTAAGCCCCTGGATACGGTGATCGGACAGGAGCGCGCTGTCCAGGCGATTGACTTTGGGTTGAACATGCAGGACCCCGGTTACAATATTTTTGTCACCGGTCTGGCCAGCACCGGCAAATCGACGATTGTCAGAGATCTGGTGAGCAAACACACAAAAAATCTGCCGACACCCCCAGACCTGTGCCTCGTCAATAATTTCAAAGATGAATTTCGCCCCAGAGCAATAGCGATATCGCCGGGCAAAGCCATTCAATTCAGCAAAAAAATGAACCGGGCCGTCGAACGGTTTAAAAAAGAGCTGCCCGCGGTATTTGAAGATGAAACCTATTTAAAAAAATTATCCAAAATTAAAAATAAATATTCTGAAAAGCAGAATAATCTGTTTGACAGGCTTCAAGCCTTTGCCGTCAAAAAAAATCTGCACATTGAGCAAACCGAAAACGATTTCCAAACCATCCCGGTGGTTAACGGGCAACTGATTACACCTGAAGAGTTCAATACCCTGCCGGATAATGTCAAATCCAAAATCGAAGAAAATCTGCAATCGATTCAGGCGAAAATCGAAGCCACGGCTGTGGAAATAGATAAAAACAGCCAGGCCCTGCACGCAAATATTGAAAAGCTGATGGATGGGTATGCGTTGTCTGTGGTAAAAAAGCGACTAGATCCGATCAGAAAGGAATTTAAGGCCAGTCAAGCGATTGTTGAACACCTCAACAGTGTTCAGGAACATATCGTTGAAAATTTCAACGTGTTTATCCTGCCGGATAAAAACGAACAGCCGCCGGAGAGCCCGGCGCCCCGTAACGCGGGATCTTCTTTTCAGCAATATAAAGTAAACGTAATGGTCGATCAGGAGTCAACAAAAGGCGCGCCGGTTATTTTTGAAACCAACCCGACTTATTACAATGTCTTCGGCCGTATCGAAAAACGCGCTTTCATGGGAACCGTAAACACGGATTTTACCATGGTGCAGGCCGGCTCCCTTCTGAACGCCAACGGCGGATTTCTGATTATGGAAATCGATTCCGTTATTATGAATCCCTATGTCTGGGACGCCCTCAAAAGAACGTTGCGAACCAAATGCCTGCAAATTGAAGATATCCCGGAAGAAACCGGTTTTGGCACCACGTCCTTGAAACCCGAACCCATTCCGCTGGACGTCAAAGTGATCCTGCTGGGCAGCTATGAAGCCTTTGAAATCATTCAAAACGAAGACCCCAGATTTAATAAAATATTTAAAGTGCGGGCCGATTTTGATTCCGAAGTGGATCGAACCCCGCGCACCATACAGCAATATGCACTCTTCATTGCCCGGGTTTGCAAGGAAGAAAATTTGCTGCCCTTTACACCAAAAGGCGTGGCCGCTATCGTGGAATACGGTGAAAAATACGTTTCGAACAAATATAAGCTTTCCATTCGATTTGGTCCCATACTGGGCGTTCTAAAAGAGGCGGATTATTGGGCCCGCAAGAATAACGCCACGCAGGTAACCGATAAACATGTGGTCAAGGCCTTTAACGACCATCGCTTTCGCCACAATCTGTATGAACAGAAAATACATGAATCTTATCTGGACAACACCATTATGATCGATGTGGCGGGCGCGGTCGTCGGCCAGGTCAATGCTCTGGCCGTTTACCAGATCGGCGAATTCTCATTTGGCCGACCGATTCGAATCACTGCCGAAACCTATATGGGAAAACACGGCGTTGTAAATATCGAAAGGGAAGCGGAATTAAGCGGCAGTACGCATGATAAAGGTGTTCTAATTCTATCCGGCTATCTGGGAAGTACGTTTGCACAGCATTACCCGCTCAGTTTGTCGATTAGCATCACTTTCGAGCAAAGTTATTTCGGCATCGACGGCGACAGCGCATCATCGACTGAGCTGTATGCCATCCTCTCCAGCCTTGCGGATATGCCCATCAAGCAGGGAATTGCGGTGAGCGGGTCGGTGAACCAGAAAGGAAAAATCCAGGCCATCGGTGATGTCAACCAGAAGGTCGAAGGGTTCTATGAAGTGTGCAAGGAAAAGGGCCTGACCGGCGAGCAGGGCGTTATGATTCCCAAATCCAACACCAAAAATCTGATGATTAAAAGAGAAGTGATCAATGCCGTCAAACAAAAAAAATTCCACATCTATCAGGTCTCTTCGGTTGAAGAAGGCATCGAGATTCTGACCGGTGTCCCGGCCGGCAAAGCCAATAAACGGGGAAATTATCCGGAAGGAACCGTTTACGGTGCGGTTCAGAAGAAGTTAAAATACTACCTGGAACGCTCCCAGAAAATCAAAAAGGAATTTGAAGATCAGGATGAATAAGACCGCCCTGAATTTGGATTTCCCGAATTTTACAAAGCGAACAGTCAAAAAAAGTTTAGGTTGCGTATGCGAAATTTACACTCTAGAGCGTTTGTCAAAATAACGTTCCGATAGCGGTCGTTTGTTGTGTCTTCTCCGGGTTGTCGATAACCTCCAATATGGCCTGATCCAAACGCTCTAATAATTTTTCTTCATTTTTACAAACAGGGTTGTTGAACCCGCGT
>CBDUUO010000530.1:0-2932 GCA_965370395.1 uncultured bacterium | reverse complement strand
TGGTGCCGAAGGCCGGACTTGAACCGGCACGGCTTTTGGCCACTACCCCCTCAAGATAGCGTGTCTACCAAGTTCCACCACTTCGGCTTAGGCCACAAAATTTAATTCCGCACAGTTTATTCTGCTTGCGCCGGTTTAGCCGGCGCGTTGCTTTCCTGCGGGGCGGTCTCGCTTTGGGTTGCCGGTGCCGGCTGTTCAACCGCCGCCGGGGTTCCCTGCATGATCGAATCCGCCGTTCGATGGGTGGACAGGTACGCCAGTGCCAGGGACGTAAGCATAAAGATAATTGCCGCGCCGGTAGTGGCCTTACTTAAAAAAGTTGAGGCCCCCGTGCTGCCGAACAGCGTTTGACTGGATCCTCCGCCAAAGGCGGCCCCCATATCGGCCCCCTTGCCGGTTTGCAGCAATACAATCATGATCAGAGCGATACTTACGGTAACATGAACGACGATCAGTATGATGGACATAATGTTTTTTCTTTAAGCGATAAGTTTATTTTTTATATTTTAAAATCGTATAATCTCGCTAAATGAGTCGGCGTCAAGACTTGCGCCGCCAACTAGGCCGCCGTCAATATCCGGCATAGACATTAAACCCGCAATATTGTCCGGTTTGGCACTGCCGCCGTATAAAATCCTGATGGAATCGGACAGCGCATTGCCAAAATTTTTTTCCACCAGAGATCGGATAAACTGATGGACCTCCTGGGCCTGAGCATCGGTGGCGGTTTTGCCGGTTCCGATGGCCCACACCGGTTCATAGGCAATAATCAGCATATCCAACTGGTCTGAAACCAATCCTTCTAACCCTTTTTTAACCTGTTTGTCAAGTACGGATAACGTCTGCTTGGATTCACGCTCTTTTTCGGTTTCACCGACACAGAAGACCGGTTTAAGGCCAACCTGGATTGCGGCCTGAATCTTTTTGTTTACGGTTTCATCGGTCTCGCCGAAATATTGCCGGCGTTCAGAATGGCCGATGATGCAATACCGGCAACCCACGGATTTAAGCATGGCAGCGGAGATCTCTCCGGTATATGCACCTTCATTTTCCCAGAAAAGATTCTGGGCGCCTAAGGCAACCGGGCTGTTTTGGATCACCTTAAATACCGGCGCTAGGGCGGTAAAGGTCGGGGCGATCATGATATCGACATCGGTAACCCCGGCCACGCGTTCAACCAGCTGGCGCGCGGTTTCAGCGGCTTCGTCCGGTGTTTTATACATTTTCCAGTTCCCCGCAATTAGCGGCCTGCGATGTTCCATCGTACACTCCTTGTTTTAGCAGATGACAGATGTCAGATGTCAGAGGTCAGAGAACAGATGACGGTAGGCATGAGGCAGAAACACGATCGAGGAGCGATCTCTTATAAATACCTGTCCTCTGTTTTCTGTCCTCTGTTATCTGTTCTCTGTTATCTGACTACTGGCTTTATAACTCCTGTCCCACCATGCTTGATAGGTCCACCATTCGATGGGAGTAGCCGGCCTCGTTATCATACCAGGCAAGCACCTTTACCATATTATCGATCACATGGGTTGTGGGGGCATCGACAATTGAAGAAAATGAGGATCCGTTGAAGTCGCAGGAAACCAACGGCGCCTCACAATATCCCAGAATGCCGGATAAGGATTCTTCCGAGGCGTTTTTCAAAGCCGAGTTCACTTCTGATACCGTAATATCGGATTTCTCTACCGTTGCCACAAAATCCACCAGGGATACATTGGGGGTCGGGACTCGGATGGCCAATCCGTTCAGTTTGCCCGACAATTCGGGTAATACCAACGAGACGGCTTTGGCAGCACCGGTGGTGGTAGGCACGATAGACAGTGCGGCTGCTCTTGCGCGGCGCAAATCCTTGTGCGGAAAATCCAACAGCCGCTGATCACCGGTATAGGCATGGATGGTGGTCATCAATCCATTTTTTAAGCCGAAATTCTCCAATATCACTTTAGCAACCGGTGCCAAACAGTTCGTTGTGCAGGATGCATTCGAAATGATATGATGGCGACGCGGGTCATACTGGTTTGAGTTGACCCCGATGACAATGGTGATATCCGGATCACTGGCCGGAGCGGAGATGATGACTTTACGGGCTCCGGCGGCCAGATGCCTGGAGGCGCCTTCACGATCGCGAAACAAACCGGTGCATTCCATTACAATATCAACACCCAGTTTACGCCAGTCGATTTTATCGGGCTCCTTGATAGACCGGATGGCAACGGAATTGCCGTTAACTTGCAGCCGGTCATTTTGAGCGGTAATATCTGCCTCGAACCTGCCGTGCACGGAATCATATTTAAGTAGATGGGCCATGGTGGCGCCATCGGCAAGGTCATTGATGGCAACCACTTCAACCTCGGGATGATTCCATGCTACTCGAAAGACAAGACGCCCAATCCTTCCAAATCCATTAATGCCAACTTTTACCGTCATAAAACCTCTCTTAAATGTTTTATCTTCACCATCGCATCTTCGCTGGGTGCTGAATTGTCATTGGATCTTCTTGTCAATTAACTCCGCTTATTTCCCTTTAATATGCCGCTTGCCAGAGAAATACTCTTTTTACCGAACTCCTCCAGTTTGACTGCCAGTTTGTTAAGCCTCATTTTTTTCCGGATATTGACGGCCTGGATCAAAATGGGAAGGTTGACGCCGGAGATGACCTCAATATGTCCTTCTTCCAAAAACGAATAGCTTAAATTCGATGGGGTTCCGCCAAACATGTCGGTTAATATCAGTACACCATCTTCTGATCTGACCGTTTTGATACCTTCGGCAATTTTTGCGCGCAACACATCTGCGCTTTCGCTCAAATCAATCGATACGGATACCAGCGCTTCGGGTCTTTTGCCGATAATAAATTCAGCGGCTTCAATTAGCGCATCCCCTAATTGACTGTGCGTTACGATTACGATACCGATCATAATTCACC
>CBDUUO010000529.1:0-2936 GCA_965370395.1 uncultured bacterium | reverse complement strand
GGGAATCCAGATAAATGGGAAAATTAGACTTTTTACGAAACCGTCAATCTTCAATAATTTAACTTTAGGCAGGAGGTAATTGTTTTTGAATCCATTTTACAAAAACTTGGCATTATGGCTGGTCATCACTTTGATGATGGTCATGCTGTATAATCTTTTTAGCAAACAACATCTTGCTGAAACGAATATCAGTTACACCGAATTTCTGGAAATGGTTAATGAGGAGCGGGTATCGGATGTTGTTATCCAGGGCCAAGAGCTTTTTGTAACCGATACCAACCGCAATCGCTTCAAGGTATATGCGCCTCAGGATACCGATCTGATTAAAATCCTCAGACAAAAAAGTGTTGTGATCAGCGCCAAGCCGCCGTCTGAAAACCCCTGGTACATGTCCATTCTGGTTTCATGGTTTCCGATGATTGTGCTTATCGGCGTATGGATTTTTTTCATGCGCCAGATGCAGGCGGGTGGGGGAAAAGCCCTGTCGTTTGGCAAAAGCCGCGCCCGTTTGATGTCGGATCAATCTGAAAAGGTGACCTTTGAAGATGTTGCCGGCATCGATGAGGCCAAGGAAGAATTGATTGAAATTGTTGAGTTTCTCAGAGATCCGAAGAAGTTTACCCGTCTGGGGGGCCGAATACCCAAAGGGGTTCTATTGGTGGGCCCTCCGGGCTGCGGCAAAACCCTTCTGGCGAGGGCCATCGCGGGAGAGGCCGCGGTACCTTTTTTTTGCATCAGCGGTTCGGATTTTGTCGAGATGTTCGTCGGGGTGGGTGCATCCCGGGTAAGGGATCTGTTTGTTCAGGGCAAAAAGAATGCGCCCTGTATCATTTTTATTGATGAACTCGATGCGGTGGGGCGTCACCGCGGCGCCGGACTCGGTGGTGGTCACGACGAAAGAGAACAGACCCTGAATCAGCTCCTGGTTGAAATGGACGGATTTGAATCCAATGAGGGTGTTATTTTGATTTCAGCCACCAACCGGCCCGATGTTCTGGATCCGGCATTGCTGCGTCCCGGCCGTTTTGACCGACAGGTGGTTGTTTCAATGCCGGATATTCGGGGCCGGGAAAAAATACTGCGCGTACATATGCATAAAACACCCATCGACAAGGATGTGAATCCGGTTATCCTGGCAAAAGGAACTCCCGGTTTTTCCGGTGCCGATCTTGAAAATCTGGTCAATGAGGCGGCCCTGCTGGCGGCCAAACGCGATAAAGAAAAAATCGGCATGGCCGACTTTGAAGATGCCAAAGATAAAGTCTATATGGGGCTTGAACGCAAATCCAAAGTCATCAAAGAAGAAGACCGCAAGGTCACCGCTTACCATGAGGGCGGACATGCACTGGTTGCGCGGTTTCTGCCCGAAACCGATGTCGTCAATAAAATTACCATTGTGCCCCGGGGGAGTGCGGCCGGCATTACCTGGTTTTTGCCTGAGGAACGGGAGTTTAAATATAAAGATCAGCTTGAAAGCGAGCTGGCGGTTGCATTCGGCGGCCGGGTGGCGGAAGAGATTGTTTTTAGTCGAATCAGTACCGGTGCCGCCAATGATATCAAGCAAGCGACCGATCTTGCCCAGAAGATGGTCAGAAGCTGGGGCATGAGCGATGACCTCGGCCCCCTGTCCTATGCCAAGGGTGAAGAACAGGTATTTCTGGGGCGTGAAATCGCCCAGCATCGGGACTACTCCGAAGCGACGGCTCAAAAAATAGATGAAGAGATCAATAAGCTGATTAAAAATTCATACGGGCGCGCTAAAACGGTTTTAAATGAAAATTTGGATATTCTTCATAAACTGGCAGAAATTCTGCTCGAGAAAGAAACCGTTATGGGTAAAGAACTTGATGAGTTGATTCATTCCTTGAGACCCGGTATCAAACTGCCTTCAATCTCCGCAGAAGATCAAAAGACCACAGCAGAAACTGCTGCCGGTCAATCCTGATATGCTGGATTCTCCAAAAACATATCGACTTTCATGGGCCGGTTATGACATGGAGTTCGGGCTCCGGACGTGCATCATGGGCGCCGTCAACGTCACGCCGGATTCGTTTTCCGACGGCGGAAAATTTTTCGCGCGTGACGCCGCGGTGGCCCAGGGGCAAAAATTGGCGGCTGACGGTGCCGATATCCTTGACATCGGTGGAGAATCAACCCGGCCATTTTCCGATCCGGTGTCTGTCGATGAAGAAATTGAGCGGGTTATTCCGGTCATCGAAAAACTTGCCGATGACCTGACCATTCCGATTTCCATTGATACCATGAAGGCCGAAGTTGGTCGGCGGGCCATTGAAGCCGGAGCGTCGATGATCAATGACGTTTCCGCACTGCGTTTTGATCCGGATTTGGGGGGGGTGGCCAGGGAATTCGATACACCGGTGGTGCTCATGCATATGCTGGGTAGTCCCAAGACCATGCAAGACTCACCGACCTATGATAATCTTATCGCCGATATATCGAATTTTTTAAAGGATGCCATTGCGCGGGCTCAAAAACAGGGCATTTCAAGATCAAAACTCATCGTTGATCCGGGAATCGGCTTCGGCAAGACGGTATCGCATAACCTTTTCCTCATCAGGCACCTGCAATCTTTTGCCTCTTTAGGAGTTCCCATTCTCATTGGCCCCTCCCGCAAGGCGTTTATTCGGAAATTGTTAAAAGACGATCATAGCGACGATATCCCGCCGCCGGATCTACCGATAGTTGAAACCGGCACGCAGGCAGCAGTTGCCGCGGCCGTTCTTTGTGGAGCTCATATCGTTCGGGTACATGATGTGGCCAACACGCGGGCGACGATTCGGATTCTGGATGCCATCAAGGCCGCCCAAGACAACTAGTGTCATGTTCCACAAATATGTTGCAAAAGTCGCACTGACTATGATTTCAGGTTTCAGTGTTCAGGTGTCAGCGTTTTGGTCGCTGGCTTCTCGCTTCTG
>CBDUUO010000528.1:0-2952 GCA_965370395.1 uncultured bacterium | reverse complement strand
CCAGTGAACATAACAGTTAGTCCAATTCAACTAAATCCGATATATTGATTTCCAGCATCTTAACACTGGCCAGAATCCGGACGGTGTTGCGGGCAACGGCCGGAAAATTTTCCCCGATGCGGTTGAGCTCCTGAGCCGTTTTCTTCAGCAGCTGAATTTTGGCGTTGATTTCATTTAAATCTATTTGCTGTGCCATCGATTTTCCTTTTACTCTTTTTTGCGTAAGTCTTTAAAACGCCTGGCTTTGACTTCATAGCGCGGCAAGGTTTCGCAGCCGCAGATTTCAATGTCATAGCGCAGGTTGGTCTTCAGTCTGAGCTGATCGACCAGCTCAGTTTCAATGAGCGTGCATTGGTCCTCGGCTTCCGGCAATACCTCCACTCTGAGCTTGATCTGATCGGCATCGCCCACTTTTTCCACGACGACCTCATATTCATCGCCCAAACCTTCGATGCTGCGCACGACCTCTTCAATCGCCGAAGGCGCCAGCAGCACCCCTTTTACCTTGGTGATATCATCCGCCCGACCGACCACGCCGCCTTTGATCAAACGCGAGGTCCGGCCGCAGGGACAGGGCCCAGGAGCCCATTCAATCACATCTTTGGAATCAAAACGCACACAGGGCTGGGCCTGACGATCAAACGCAGTGATAATCATTTTTCCTCTGCGTCCGGGTGCTTCAATGATCTCACCGGTCTCCACATCTTCGATTTCCACCAAAAACAGCGCTTCATTGACATGCATGCCGCCGGGTTGTTGCGTGCATTCAAAGGACCAGGCACCGATTTCAGTGGCCCCGGCGTGATCATAAACTTTTGCGCCCCAGGCTTGTTCCATTCTTTTTTTGGTGCTGGGAATGCTGGCACCGCACTCACCCGCACAGGTGATCCTTTCAATGGTCAGCTTTGATGGATCTATCCCCATTTTAGATTTGGCCGTTTCTGCCATCCCAAGAATATAGGTGGGAGTCGCCATCATGGCCGTTGCCTGCAATTCCTCGATCTTGAGAATCCGAGCCTTGGTATCCAAAACCCCACCGGGTACCACTTCACAGCCGAGCTTTTCGGCCGCATAGTGACCGGCCCAGAACGCCACGAAAATATTATAGCCGAAAGGAATAAATACCCGGTCTTGAGGCCGGTAGCCCTGGGCCCAGAGAATATATGACCAGCATTTGGCCCACCATTTCCAATCCTGCCAGGTATCCGGCTGATAGACCGGTTGTCCGGTGGTCCCACTGGTCTGGCGAAACACAGCCACATCCTCAAGCGGCACGCATAACGCATCCCCATAGGGGAACGAATCTTTGCGCTGAATGTCCCGCATCATGGATTTTTCCACTCTGGGAACCTGTTGAATATCGTCCGGCTTTATGCCGGCATTATCGTACAGCCGCCGGTGGAATTTGGAGTGTTTGTAAGTCCACCTGAAGATCTTTTTAAATTTGCTCAGTTGCAGCTGTTTGATTTTTTCCGGCGGAAGCGTTTCCAGAACCGGATTCCAAAATCTTTTCTATTCAAACTGTGCCCAGCCGGGTGCCGGTTTCGGTTTGGGCTTCAGTCCGTAAAATATATCATCCATCAGGTGAAAGAGTTTCCTCGAAAGGCGGTTGCGGGTAATTAACGCCCGGATGATTTTATGAGGAAAGGTGTTGGCATGGCTCCACGGGCACACCCGCATGCAGATGTTGCAGTCGGTGCCGACTTTGCCCCAGTAGTCAAAACAGGTTTCCGCATTCAGCTTCCACCGCAGGGTGCCGTTGACTTCCGTTGGGTCATCCAGGGGGATGGAGTTCGAAGGGCAACAATTGGCACACTTTTTACATATCTTACAAAAGTCTTCGACTCCGATATCAACGGGACGGTCGGCAACAAGGGGAAGATCGGTGGTAACGGCACTCAGTCTTATTCTGGGGCCATAATCTTTGGTCATCAGATACCCCAGCCGGCCGACTTCGCCCAGTCCGGCATCCACCGCCAGCGGAACCAGAAGGGTATCGTAATGCCGAAGGTGGTTGGCCGTAGTCGAATAGCCCAGGTTGGCAATATAGGCTGCCAGCTGGGTGGCAATAAACGCATCTTCGGCATAATTGCTCATACTGGTAATGGTCGTGGGAGTATGGGGCGCCGTTCCGACGAGTTCAAATGCCATCTCGGTGGCAAAGACAACTGCATATTTATGATGGACTTCAATCGCTTTGCCCCAGTCCTCCCAGTTTTCACGAAAAATCTCTCCCCGGTTGGAATACAGCCACAGCGGGTTGATTTCAGTGATCCCGACCCGATTGGCGCCGATATTCAGGGTATATCCCTTTACCCGCTTGCTGGCTGCCTGCGGGCTCATCTCAACCCGTTGTCCTTTAAATTCGGGGTGGGCAGCGGGGTGGTAAGTTTCCGGCTCCGACAGATGCATGGCGATGCCCTGGGAGGAGAGGGTTGCCGCAATATTGGGTCTGTCTTTGGGTTTGTCGATCAAACCGGGTTGCCCTAAAGGCCCGCCTTTTTCTCTGCGCAAGGCGTCAAATTGCTCATACTCAGGACGCATCCGGTAATAGGCCTTATACTGTTCGGATCCCGGCCGGATGGTCCGGTTTCTGGCAAACACAACGTCGCGTTCATCAAAGCGTTTTACATCTCCGGTGATCAATCCCTGGGTGCCTTCCAGCGCTTTTTGATTGGCGGGTGTTTTGCGGATTAGCATAATACCGGCGGCAATCCCGCCGATCAGCAAACAAATCATAATGCCGACCCCGGAAGCGGTGGCAAGAAAACCGCTTATCCACCAGTAACTAAACAGGATCAGAGCACCCGCCATTCCCAAAAATTGCACGCCGGCAAAAAAGGATGCGCTTTTTTCCTTTTCCCGCACCGATGAAATCAAATAGCTTAAACCGACCACCGCCTGGCTGATTAGCCCAACAAGCACAAAATAACTTAAGAAATCAACCATTTC
>CBDUUO010000527.1:0-2953 GCA_965370395.1 uncultured bacterium | reverse complement strand
CCATGGCGGTGTTGCGGCTCGGCTCAAAATGCTCACATACTAACGTGTATGCTCCGCTTTTTCGCCGAACCGCGCCTTGCCATGAACCCTGATCCACATTTTTGAGATGAGTTCAAATAAAAAAAACTGTGTGGACTTTAATAAAAGTGACTGCTCCAGGAAAAGGGATGTGAGCGGCTATTTGAACTCAGAATTGAGGATTAGAGCTAAAACATTTCAATAACCTAAAAGCGCTGTTTTGTAAACGAATTCAATTCAGGTGTTTGGGGAAAATCAAAAACCCCCTGAAAAAATTTGCTGCATACCCAAGAAGGGGAAGCGGGGAAAGGAAACGGGAAATAGAAATTAAGGGTTTTGATTACGCCGCTTTGGTTTTGACTTCCCAGTCCTCTACGGTTTCGAGGTCCTTAACTTCTTCCCAGCCGGAAATCATGGCGCGGGTATGGGCCAGGATGGTATGGCCGGTGGTGATCATATAGATATGAACGATCACAAACGATAAAATGGCAAAGGCACCGGCCGTATGGATCAGGGCCACCACTTTTAGCGACAGGCCCGCCAGCCCCCATTCCGGCCATGAGTTGTAGCCCCAATACAACAACCCGGTCGCCATTTGAATTGGAAGCAGGATGGCAGCCAGAATCAGGTAGGTGATTCGCTGCAGCGGGTTGTGTTTGGCATCTTTGCGCTTGGGCACCGGATGCGCTTCACCGCGAAAGATGCCATAGAGGTAATACCGTACAACCTTTACCATTTTTTTGGTGGTGGGAATATATTGTCGCCATTCCCCGGTGGTAATGATCCAGAAAACAAAAAACAAAAATGCAATCAGCCAAGTGTTGCCCACAAAGTTGTGTACTTCGACGACGGTTTCGAATCCCATAAGGGTATAAAAGCCCTTGGTCTCAAAACCGGTAATCAGCAATAAAACAATCAGCACGGTTTGCAGCCAGTGCCAGAATCGTTCGTAGCGCGTGTATAGGTAAATGTTTTTCATATTCGCATGATTGATTGCCATCGATTAATTCTCCTTATCTACCATTGCCGCAATGCTCAGTTTTACTCTTGCGGATATCAGATCCCGGTGCATACCCAACCTGAGCAATAAGTGTACCAGAATTGTTAACTGTCTTAAAAAAGGGCACAAAATATTTTTTGAAGACCTTGAGATTTCGTCAGTAACTATATGTTGTTTTAATTTAAATAGTTAGGCGAATAGATGATCTAATTTTAATACGGTTATGAAATCAAACTGTTGTAAAAAATGGATAAATTATCCACAATTAATTCTTGTTAGGGTTAACAGTTAATGCTATGTTAACACATATTAACTTAACAGATTAACACTTATGTAGCGGAGAACCCAAAATGGATATTGCCAAGTATTGGAAAACAATCGTTGACACGCTGCAGGATGGACTCATGGTCATTGATGTGGAGGGTAATATCCTGGCCGCCAACCCGGCTGCGGAACGGTTGACCGGGTACTCGGCCGATGAACTGATCGGCAGCAATTGCCGTACCTTAAATTGCACCGGTTGCGAACTTTATGGCCGGGGCCCGGGCAAAGACTGGTGCAGTCTGTTTGAGAAAGGTGAAGTCAGAGCCAAAAAGTGTTTAATCACCAAAAAAAATCTAAGGGCGGCTCACGTACTGAAGAACGCGTCCGTGCTGTATGATTCTGATGGAGAAATGATCGGGTCGGTTGAAACGCTCACCGATATATCCGAACTGATTCAGCAGCAACAGGAAATTGAATCATTACGAAAATCCTGCCGTCTGGATGATGGCTTCCATGGAATGCTGGGAGAGTCGCCTGCCATGCAGCAGCTGTTTGAACTGATCGAAAATGTGTCCCAAACTGAAGCGCCGGTATTAATTTACGGCCAAAGCGGCACCGGCAAAGAGCTAGCCGCACGTGCCATCCATGAAACCAGCTTCCGATCCAAAAAGCCCTTTATCAAAGTGAACTGCGCCGCTTTAAACGAAAATCTACTGGAAAGTGAACTTTTCGGACACGAAAAAGGTGCCTATACGGGGGCTGATCGAACGCGCATCGGTCGCTTTGAAGCGGCCCACGGCGGAACCATCTTTCTGGATGAAATCGGTGATATTCCGCTCTCGACCCAGGTGAAACTTTTACGGGTACTGGAGGAAAAAGAAATCGAACGCGTCGGCGATCATCGACCGATTTCCGTTGATGTGCGCGTCATTTCAGCCACCAATAAAAATATTGACGACCTGGTCGCCCAGGGATTGTTCCGCGAAGATCTCCTGTTTCGCATTAATGTATTTCCGCTGAATTGCCCGTCGCTGGCTCAACACCCCGAAGACATCCCCATAATTGTGCAGCATTTTATTGTACAAAACGGAAGCAGGAGCGCTAAAACGATAACGGGTCTTACTCCCGAGGCGATGGAGGCAATTATTGCTTATCATTGGCCCGGCAACGTCCGCGAACTTCGCAATGCCGTCGAGTATGCCTTTGTTCTATGTCACGGGGGATGGATCGGTATGGAACACCTGCCGCCTAAGATTAACGGGCTCGCTCAAAAGGCCCCTTCAGGCACCAGAACCCGGCCCGGCTCATGGAAAAGTGAAAGAGATCACCTGGTAAATGTCTTGCGCCAGGTGAATGGCAATCAATCCGAAGCATCCCGATTGTTGGGTGTCAGCCGGGTAACCATCTGGAAGCGCATAAAGAAATACGGAATCAATCTAAATTCCGATCTACGAGAATAACCACAGGCAGGAAACGCTGTAAAATCTTGCCCTTAGTACCTTAGTTGCTATTTTTGTGCATTTTGTGGCAAAAAAATTGGATTGGAATATTTTCATTGTCCTGTAAAGATTGAATATTTTCGATTGAATATTGAATATTTAAGGAACCCCTATCAATTGTCGATTGACGATTGAATATTTATGGAATTGCGTCTATTTTCTTTTCTTTGCA
>CBDUUO010000526.1:0-2965 GCA_965370395.1 uncultured bacterium | reverse complement strand
ATAGTGAGCCCCTGGATTATGAACAAATTGAGCTGCCGGGTTTGCCTTTGATTGAGCGCGCCCAGGAATGGGCAATATCTGTAAAAGCGATCCCCGGCAATTACCGTTATCATGGGTATTATTCATCTGGTGCCAAAGAGATAGCACTGGCCACCACAGAAGAAAAGACCTTCTTTCACGAGCTTTCTCACGCCGCACACGAAAAGGCTAAAGGCAGCATCAAAAACGGCCAGGACCCTCTGCAGGAGATTATAGCGGAATTATCGGCCCAGGCTCTTTGCAGGATGGTTGGAAAGCAATTGGCCGATACAACTGGCAATTCCTTTCAGTATATCGAAGGGTACGCCGAAAAACTCAAAATGAATCCTTATACCGCGTGCTTAAAAGTGATATCTGAGACGGAAAAGGTTCTAAACCTGATTTTGAAAGGAGATGAAAATCTAAAGCAGATAGCCGCTTAGCCGGCAGATAACTTTAACTGATTAACGTGAAGCCCCTTTGGAAACGCTCCAAGGGGGTTTCGTGTTTCTGGAGGTGAAAATTATGACCGACAATCAAATTGAAAAGCTCATATGGGAGGAGATCCGATAAAAGGAAATTACGCTTTCTGATATGATCGGCGGCGAAATTATTGATCCTGATCCAGACGATCAAACATTATTAAGCAATCAAAGGGCCAGGCGAAATCTTTTTTCGGAGTTGTTCAGCGAGCACCGCATGAAGGAGCTCCTTTGTGTCCGAGAATACAATCCTTACAATGATCTGCCACTTTTGCAGGTGGATTTTCAAGACTTGTTCCGGTTTTGGTGGAACAGGTGCATTGACAAGGCGTTATTTGCCGATGAGATCCTAAGGGACATATTCGATTATTTTGCTGACCAGATGAAGCCGCCGGCCCCTGAAAAGCAACGGATGGAGCTGACTCTAAACTTTAATCAGCTGGAGTTAACAGTGGAGGACAAGGACAAAGCCGCTTAATATGTTTTTAAAGGAAATTGTCCTTAACTGATCTTTGACAGTAAGATTTTTACTTTTGTGTAAAATCAGGGTGTTATGGTAGGGCAAATTTTTCTTGGCACTACCGGTTCGTTGTCCGTCCATGGTCAAACTTCCTTGATCGCCGGCGGCAAGGCGACTCCGACTGACTGGAAAACTTTACCGCAAACGCCCTTGCATTCGCTTCTAATCGCAAGGCGCTTGCCGTCTTCTTCGATGGTTACTTGCTGAAGCGCTTTTAGGTCCTGTTTGATATCAGACCACTCATATACGTGGCCAGCAGCGTTCAGACGACGTTCAAGCTCTTTTCTCAAAACCAGAGCCAAGAAACTGCAGAATACGTGGCCCCTTATGTTTTCGTCTTTCTGATGGTAAACAGGCCTTGTGTGAAGCATTGTTTTAACATCTCGAAAAACGCGTTCTACCTGCCACAGCTCTTTATACTTCAGCGCAATTTTTTCTGTCGGCAGATCCGTGTTAGTCGTAAGTACCCATTTGCCATCAAAGCGTGACTCGTATTTTACTTTGTCCATGTCAATGCGTGCGCTACCTTTGTCGAGCTTCAGGTATTTACGATAACCTTTATTTCCGACAAGGCTTTTGGGACCTTTTTTCAGTTGCTCTTTCAAAGAAGCAATAATGGCCTCTCTGTCAGCGGCATCTTTTCGAGCCTGACGGGTATTCATGCAAACGATGTAGCGCTTGTCGTGGTGAAGTATCTCCTTGACTTTTAATGGCGACGGATCCTTTGAAGTTAACCCTTCCGGGTAAACTGCACTATATCTGCCGCCGCGAGACAGTACATCGAATTTGATTTCGTTGACACGGCGCATCCGGGTTCCCAAAATGTAGGGGATATGACGGCCCTCAAGTTCTTCGATAGTATCAGCGCTGATCATACCCCGGTCGGCAACAACGCAAAAGCTGTTGATGCCAAATCGCTTTCGGATTCTATCCGTTACCGGGATCAGCGTTTTAACATCAGTCGTATTGCCTGGCCACATTTCGCAGCAGACGGGCTTGCCCTTATCGTCGATAATGGCCCCGACAACCATCTGATTCAAATCGGGTCGGTGGTCTTTGCTGAACCCCCGTTTGCCGATGGTTCCGCCCTGGCCCTCGAAGTAGATGGAGGTGGTATCAAAAAAGACCAAATCCAGACTGGAGAACAGATGCCTCTGATCGAAGAAAATCGACTCTTCTATCAGATCCTTGTTGCACCTAGGAGTAAAAGGCGTGGCAGCTTTTTGGTCATCGACCTGTTCTCCCAGAAAAGTCATTGCCCGGTAAAGATGATGCAGATCCAATTGCTCGGTGCCGTTGATGCTGTAATCTCTGCGCCACCTTTCGCAAAAGCGGTCAGAGCCTGATACAATCAGCCGGTGTAAAACAGTGAGGAAAATGGCTCTTTCAACATCAAATTCAAATCGGCGATCAATCAAAAGTCGCTGTATTGCTTTTTTTATTCCGGTCTCTTTCCACAGGCGCTCAAAGATGATTGACGGTCCGATTTTAACGGCATCAGCCGAGACATCGCTTTTTCCGGATAGTATCAACATCGTTTTTTCGGAAAACCGCGAAAGTGATCGGATCAGCGTCTCGACCCGGCCTTTGGCTTGAAGTTGGTCCAGGCGGCCAATGGTAGATATAACTCGTTGTTTTACTTTACCTTTTTCTTTGCGATTTTCAACGATTTGTAGATATTGGTACTTTCCCGATTTTTTTATACGTGCAAACATGGGGGTCTCCTTGTTTAGACACCCCCAATTTAAATGAATTAAATAGCTCTGTCAATGGGTTTCTCTGGGTTCTGTGGCACTACCTTTTGGAGCTCAGCAGAAACCCTGATTTAATAATTTCAGTAGGTTAGCAAATTTATGGGCTCCAATTTTCAAGTAAACTGTTTAAGAAGAGCTAAAATCTTAATTGCTTTTCTTTCAATTTTCAGTCTTTGATGATTTTTTGCTTG
>CBDUUO010000525.1:0-2966 GCA_965370395.1 uncultured bacterium | reverse complement strand
AACCCAGCATATGAAAACATTCATCAGCTTTGAAGAAGCGCTCGAATTGACACTGGCCAATGTCTCTGCCGGCGAAACCGAAATGCTTCCCCTGGATCAACTGACCGGTAAAATTCTTGCCGAAGATATTGTCGCCAGAGTTGACAGCCCATCCAGCACCTCGTCCCGCAAAGACGGGTATGCAGTGATTTCATCGGATCTGGCCGGCGCCACCGAAGAAAATCCCGTGAAATTGAAAGTGGTGGGGAAACTTGCGGCCGGGGATGTGGCGAATCAGCAAATTACCGGCGGACAGGCGGTTCGCGTCACCACCGGTGCCCCATTACCTGAAGGTGCCAATGCCGTTCTTTCCGAAGAATTCTGCGAACCGTCTGCAGACGCGATAACCGCACACCATATCGCTGAAGAAGGCCGCAATATTCTGGAAGGCGGAACCGACATCCGCCGGGCAGAAACGGTTGCCGTAAAAGGCGAAAAACTGTCTCCCGCACTTATCGGGCTGGTCGCTTCAGCCGGTCTGGATAGCGCCCCTGTCCATAAAGTACCGAAAGTGGCGGTCATTGCCAGCGGAGATGAAGTGGTGGCTCCCGGAAAACCGTTGACCGACGGAAAACTGTATGCCAGCAATATGATCGAGATTTGTTCCTGGCTGACTTTTTACGGCCTTTCGTATTCGGCCGTGCTTGTCGGCGACAGCCAGCAGGAAATTCAATACGCCATCACCACCCAGCTTTCCGAAGCAGATGCCTTTGTGACCAGCGGCGGGGCCTGGGGCAGTGAACACGATCTGATTTTAGACGTGGTAGAGAAGCTGGACTGGCAGGGAATTTATCGCCGAGTCAGAATGGGCCCCGGAAAACCGGTGGGATTTGGCCTTTTAGAACAAAAACCATTTTTCATCTTGCCCGGTGGGCCGCCGTCCAATGAGATGGCTTTCCTGCAGCTGGCACTTCCCGCGATCATGAAAATGAAAGGGGAAACCGCCTTTTCTTTTCCAGTTGTCCGCGCGCAATTGGCTGAAACCGTTCGTGGCCATAAGGATTGGACCCAATTTATTCACGCCCGACTTGAAAAAGAAAATCATGAGCTCATCGTTAAGCCGGCCAAACTCAAAAGCCGGCTCATCTCCATGGCTCGCAAAGACGCTTTGATTATCATTCCTGAAGGCTGGGAGGAATGGGTCGCCGGTGAAATCATTGAAATTCAAATCATGAATCCGAAATCATATTTCCTGAGGAGGCCATAATATGTCAATCAGAGTTTGTCTGGCAGGAGCCACCGGTTGGGCCGGTTCATCACTGGCCAGGGCAATTCATCAAGCCGATGATGAGGATTCATGATTCGGTACTTAATCCTAAATCTGGTAGCGGCATTTCTGTGTTTCAGCTGTGCAACGGACCCCCAGCCGAAACCCACCTTTCAAGACGGCACACGGGTCGGCATCGTGAACAGCCTGGAGTCATACCTGACGCATCGACATATTACCATAGACCGGATGAATAGTTTTACTAAACAAATTGAAGTTGATTGGAATATTCCGGCCTATTTGGACGCCAAATTGGCGGATTCTTTAAAAACAGATAAGCGCTTTGTGGTTGTTCCCATTCAATCCCCACAGATCCAATCTCGGATAGATCAGCTTTCTGATCAAATAGATTCTGCCGCAACCCGCAGAAGGATTTCACAGGATCTGGTAGACTTTGTTGAAACCGTGTCGAACACCCACGATCTGGATGTCATCATTATGGTACAAAGCTTCAAAGGCGAAAGCCCGTGGAAGATAGGCGGTGATCCCATTTTAGTTCAGGGTTATGGTCTTTTCACAAGGCGGACCGTATTTGGTGCAGTCGGCTTCAGAAGAAACCGGGCACATTCTTACGCCCAGATCCTGGTTGCCGTTTTTAAGACGCGGCCGGTCGCCAGGATCGGCGCCGGTCGCCCTAAACTGACAAGAGGGAATATGGATAACTTCAATTGGCCGGCGGACATAAAAAATGTTCCGCAGACAGAACTCGACAAGCTGCACCCCAAGATCCAGGAATACGCCGATCAGGCGGTCAAAAACGCTTTGCAGAGTGCCAATCTGGTCTCTTTGGAGTAACGCTATAAAACAAACTTTTCGAAAAGAACTTTTGAGCGGTAAAACACTGGTCGCTGTGGGTATCGACACCATGATATTCGGTAAATCGGCACAGAACATCGTAGAAAAAATGAGAAAATAAAAATGAAAACAATGACCCTCAACGACAAACTATTCAACCTATTTAGGGATAAAGCCCAAAAAGTACATGTGGACATGCTGTGTCTCGGCCTCGGTTATACGGTCGTGGTCACATCAGATGGTGGAATCGGAATCGCTTATACTTACTTTGAAGATAAAAAATCCTGCATGGTGTTAAATGAAACCGTCGATTACGAAGGCCGGCCGGCAAGCGCGCTGCTAGAAAAAATAAAAAGTGACGCAACCATTGAAAGAAGCATGGCGCTGGCCCTGGTCAATGCGCTTAACTATCAAAATGTGCTGCAGTTGCCAGAAGATGAAAATAACGAAATCATGTTCGAAACGTTTAAAATCACAAAGGGAACAAAAGTTGCGATGGTTGGCTACTTTGGCCCATTGATCAAGCGTTTTGAACAAAGAGAAGCTGTTCTTGATATACTGGATCAATCTCGTGGGCTTGGCCGGATGGAGGATTTTTATAAAAAACTGAAAAACTGGGCAGATGTGCTGTTTCTGACATCGACCTCAATTTTGAATAATAGCACCGAAGAAATACTCGCAAAAGTTCATGCTAAGGTAAAAACCATCATGCTGGGCCCCAGCACACCGATGGTTGCAGAGGCCTTTGATCACCTCCCCGTGCACATGCTGGCCGGAACGGTCCCGCTTGATAGAGAAAACGTCATTAAAGCGGTTCGCCACGGTATGGGCACCCCGGTCCTTCACAGATTCAGCCGCAAGTCTT
>CBDUUO010000524.1:0-2976 GCA_965370395.1 uncultured bacterium | reverse complement strand
AGCTCGGTCAATTTTTCCGCAGTGGGTTTGCCGGTTTCCTTATCCCAGCCCCGCATGCCGTAATAGGCGTCTTTGAGCATCTCCAAGGTATCTTTATCGATTACCATGCCCTCGGCCGGTCCTTCCGGCAGCGGATCTTCCATCAGCCGCCCGGGAAGCGTGTCATGTTCGCGAGTGATGCCTTCACGCACGCAGTAGACCCGCATGAGGTTGTAGATCCGCTCCCCGCATTTTCTGAAATCTGCCACGCCGAACTCCCATCCGGTGGCATGGGATATCAGCTGCACATAGTCCTCGGCCGGCAGCAGGATCCCCATAAACTTGCAGGCACCGATGCTGTCAAACATGGTCAGCGCATTTTCCAGATCGATGACGACTTTGGCCTCTTTGGGGTTGGCCACAAACGGATCCGCAATCGTGCTGTCCTCAACCAGCAGAAAGGGCGCGTCGATGAAGGTCGGCCCCTGGACATAGGCCGTAATGTGGTCGCCGCCGCGGTTGGCGGTGACATAACCGAGTCCGGTAATTTTTGCAGCCCGCGGATCATAGGCGGGAAGCTCGAGCCCCTTCACATGCATGGCAAAATGCGCCGAACCCTGTCCGAGCTTTTGTGACATCGCCCTGGAACCTTCGGCCAGCAGATCACCGATGCCTTCCCGTTTGGCAATTTTATCGATCAGGCTGACCACCAGCTCGCTGTCGCCAAAGTTAAGCGCCAGGCCTCCGGTTTGTTCATTCGTGAGGATTCCTTTTTCATAACACTCCATGGCAAAGGCGATGGTTGAGCCGGCGGTGATGGTATCCAGGCCATATTCATTGCAAAGATAATTGGCCATGGTAATCGCGTTCATATCCGACACGTCGCACTGGGCCCCCATGGTGTTGATGGTTTCGTATTCCGGTCCCTCACCCGAGCGCCCGGCCCATTGGCCCTCGCGAATCTCGGTTCCCCGTCCGCAGGAAATCGGGCAGGCAAAACAGTTAACCCCTTTTACAAAAACTTTATCCGTCAATGCCTGGGCGCTGACTTCATCAATCTGCTCGAAAACGCCCTGCTGCCAGTTGCGGGTCGGATAACCGCCGCGGGCATTGACCATATCAGAGACCATATTGGTACCGAAGGCTTCAAAACCCACTTTGAGCATGGACTCATCCAGCAAATCGAACTGTTTTTGGGCCACTTCTTTGAAGGTATCTGGGTTTGCCAGTTTTATGGGTACCTTGCCGCCACAGGCAACCGCTTTTACATTTTTGACCCCCATTACCGCTCCCAGGCCGCAACGGCCCACGGCCCGGTGCTTGTTGTTCATAATCGCGGCATAACGCACCCGGTTTTCGCCGGCGGGCCCGATAGAGGCAATCGTTAATTTTTGGCCGGTGTCCTGTTGAATTTTGTCCTCGGTCTGCGGTACGGTCTTACCCCACAGTTCGCCGGCATCACACAATTCGGCCCGGCCATCGATAATCCTCAAATATACGGGTTTCGGGGAGATGCCCTCGAAAATGATGCCGTCAAAACCGCTGCGTTTCAGCGCCGGCCCGAAACTGCCGCCGGAGTTGCCATGACCCCATATTCCGGTTAAGGGAGATTTGGCAACCACTGAATAGCGCGCGGCACTGGCGGAAATTGTTCCGGTCAGCGGCCCGGTCATAAATATCAATCGGTTTTCAGGCCCCAGGGGGTCTACACCCGCCGGCACTTCATCATATAAATAGCGGGTCGCCAGGCCGGCACCGCCGATGAACTTCCGGACCCAATCTTCCCGCAAGTTTTCTTCATCGATTTTGCCTTCTGACAAATTAATCCTTAAAATTTTCCCCATATATGCATTCGTCATGACTGCTTCTCCTTATTGTAACGTCTTTTTAATCTATCACCCTAATTGAGCGAAAGTCGAGGGTGTCACCTTGCTTTAGCTATACCGGCCCAATTGTTTAGGCAACCATTTTTTTTCTGGCATCATACAGCCGATTTTCGATGTGCATATAGCCCACGATGGCCTTAATGTTCTGGCCGCGCAATGAATGCGGCCTAAACCTATCAGCCGTTGATGATAAAAAAAATGGGGCCCCAACCTGGGCCCCATTTTTTATATATTGCAGGCTGTATTCCAAAATTAGATAAAGCTTCTTTCTATTTTTTCCTTAAATAACCTCCGACGGCTTTCATCAAATCCGGAACTTTATTACAAATAATATCCCAGAGAATATCATTGTCGATACCAAAGTAATCATGTGCCAGAATATCTCTCAGGCCCGCTACCTTTGACCAGTCAATCCCTGACATTCCTTTTCTGGCATCATCGGGAATATGTTTAGATGCCTCGCCGACTATTTCCAGGTTCCTGACAACCGCATCGTATGTTTGCTCGTTTTGCAGAAAGTCCTGTTGGTTCATACCTTTGGTATAGCGCTGGACCTTTTCACAACTCGCCACAATATCATCTAAATAGATTCGCCAATCACGCGACATGGATGGCCTCTCGCTCAATACCGGGTCGAAGCTTTGGACGCAGGGCGCCCTGTGTCACGAGGTCTACTTTCATGTTAAGCAGGTCTTCCAGATAAAATTTTAAGTCCATATACCGATCAAAATTTGCTCTTCCTTCAAAAATCACCAGCACATCCACATCTCGGGGCTTTGCCATATTATCTCTTATCACAGACCCAAAAACCGCCAAATCTTTAACTGTGAATCGCTTGCGAATTTCTTCTGCATGATCTGTAAGGCATTTTATAATATTATGTTTGTTTTCCATAACAAATTCCCAGTAGGATAGGGTTATATATGCAATAATTTGAATTTTAGTTTGCTCTCGAACGCATATTTTCTTTTTATTCTAATCTGACGGTTACTTTATGACAACCTTTTTTTAACCCCTAAAACCCCGGCCGATCAACATATCGACAAGAAACGCAAAGCACTAGGTATCGACAAATCCAGAGAGCGTGTCCTGATGCCGGGTCTCATTCTAA
>CBDUUO010000523.1:0-2980 GCA_965370395.1 uncultured bacterium | reverse complement strand
TGTTCCCGATGATGCGGAGGTCTTTTTGATTCCGATGATTGCCGGAGGGTAAGCTACAGATTTTGGATTTTGGATTTTGGATTTTGGACAAAAAACAGTTGCGGCAATTGGGCCTCAAATCCGAACCTGTTTCAATCCGCAATCTAAATTCCAAAATCTAAAATCTACATGACTCCGCCAACCTCGGCCAATTCTTAACAGATCCCTGAAGTCGATGCACGCCAGCAATTCTCGGTGAAACTAAACAAAAGATTGCTTCGTCGCTCACACTCCTCGCAATGACAGTACGAAACATTCGCGGGTCATTGCGAGCGAAGCGAAGCAATCTCAACGCTCTGGTATCTCACCGAGAATTGCTGGGATGCACGGCCCAGAATTTGCAATCCGTTTAAGGATGTGATATTCTTAATAATCATTAACATGTGGCCCCCAAGGGCCAGAAAAAAATCTCCGCATATCCGAACTCAAGTTTTTAGCGGTGGGGTCCGATATTAACTATGCAGTCAAAAGGCCCAAAACCCTTGTTCTTTGACAAATGATACCCGTATCAGGCGGATAAGCGTCACAGGATCTCAAAAGCTGCAGCATTTTTTCAAGGGGGTGTCGACCCACGTCTCTTGACGGTAAATCTGCGAATCAGCGGTGAAACCCACAGCCACCCGAGCTAAGGATAGGGACTTACCCTTTGATTTTCCGTGAAATATCTTGACTTATCTTGGATTATGTAATTAATTTTAAGGACCTGCGTTGATTTTGCCGAAAACTTCATTACTAAATTAACCAAGAGGTCACAAAGTTCACATGCTTGTTTTTAGAAATCTGTTAATTGCGGTGGCGACGGTGCTTGAATACGTGCTGGTTATCTTTATGTTCATCACGATTGCGCGCGCAATTCTGTCTTGGGTAAGTCCGGATCCATACAACCCGATCGTGCGTTTTATTCATAATGTAACGGAACCGGTCCTTTATCAGATTCGCAAAAGATTGCCGATGATGTATGGCGGTATCGATTTTTCTCCGATCGTTGTCATTCTGATTATCATCTTTCTGCGAATCTTTGTGGTCGGCAGCCTGGAAGGCTTGGCTGATTCTTTAAGATAAGAGGAAAGGCAGGTGCACAACAATGAAAATTACCCCCCTTGACATCCAGCAGCAGCAATTCAAAACCCGATTCCGCGGGTTTGACATTCGAGAGGTTGATGCCTTCCTTGAGCAGATGGCTGAAACCTTCGAAAGTTTGCAGAAAGAAAACCAGAATCGGGGAAACGAAGTCCGGCGCTTGGAACTGGAAATCCAGGGATATCGAAAGCGGGAAGAAACCTTCAAAAGGGCACTGCTTAATTCTCAAAAAGTATTGGACCAGATGAAAGACAACGCCCGCAAATCAGCCGAACTGATTATCGCTGAAGCTGAGGTGAAAGCTGAAAAAATTCTGAACAGAGCCCACAATCGTCTGGCACAACTGCATGAGGATATTGCGGAGTTGAAACGGCAGCGGACTCAAATCGAAGTTCAGATCAGTTCGATCATCGAAGCGCATTCCAGATTGCTCGAAATTGGAAAAGAAGGCATGAAAGAATCGGATGAAGAAGATGCCAAAGTCAAATTGCTAAAAAAATCGATTTAACCGTCCGATTCCAAAAACCGGGAATATTCAATAAAACCGCCTGAAACGAATGCACGGGAGCATCCAGTATGCCGAGCAACATGCTCTCGAATTTTGGTTCTAAGAGTTTGCTTTCGTTTCAGGCGGTTTTATGGGAACCAGAAGAGATTCCCATTTTGATATAGATCGTTGGCCCAGAGCCGATTCAACGCATGGCGCTGACAATCCGAACAGAACCTCAAACCAGATTGTTCTGAAACCAGGAGTGGTGAATGGCAAAAATTGATGCATTTTTTAAACTGATGAATGAACAGGGGGCTTCAGATCTTCACCTGGCTTCCGGGCAGCCCCCGGCGCTTAGAATCAGAGGGGATATTGAACGGATCAAATACAAAGTCCTCAATAGCGATGACCTCAGGGCCATGCTCTACGAAATCGCTCCTGAGCACAAAGTTAAAACATTTGAAGAAACAGGGGATATTGATTTTGCCTACGAGATCCCGGGCCTGGCCCGATATCGTGCCAATTTTTTTATGCAACGAAACGGCGTGGGCGCCGTCTTCCGGGAAATTCCCAGCACGATCATGACAGCCGAACAACTGGGTCTGCCGCCGGTTGTGTCAAAACTGGCCACCCTTCCCAGAGGCCTGGTACTGGTGACCGGACCGACCGGCTGCGGCAAATCCACCACCCTGGCATCCATTGTCGATGTGGCCAATCGCGCTCGTAAAGATCATATCATTACGGTCGAAGACCCCATCGAATTTGTTCATCAGAGTCAGGGGTGTATTGTAAACCATCGCGAGGTTGGCCTCCATACCGAAACATTTTCATCCGCACTGCGCGGCGCTCTGCGTGAAGATCCGGATATTATTCTGGTTGGCGAAATGCGCGACCTTGAAACCATCGCCCTGGCCGTTGAAGCCGCCTCAACCGGACATCTGGTTTTCTCCACCCTGCACACATCCAGCGCTTATAAAACCGTGGATCGCGTGATCGAGGTCTTCCCGTCGAATGAGCAGCCCTTGATTCGCTCGACCCTGGCGGACGGGCTGAGGGCAGTCATCGCCCAAACCCTTTTTAAACGAATCGATCGCAAGGGGCGAATCGTGGCCCTCGAAATTTTAATCGCCAATCCGGCAGTTCGCAACCTGATCCGTGAAGGCAAAACCCACCAGATACCGTCCATGATTCAAACCGGAAAAAAATACGGCATGATTTTGCTGGATGACTACATTATGGAGTTGTACAAAAACGGTAAAATCAGTGCCGAGGAAGCCTACGCCAAAGCCAATGAAAAAGCAAAATTCAGGCCATTGCTCAAAGCGCCACCGACGGATTTTACCGAAGTCTGATAGGAGCAAATTAAATAAA
>CBDUUO010000522.1:0-2988 GCA_965370395.1 uncultured bacterium | reverse complement strand
TATCGCAAAAGCCTGAGTAAGGAGATGATGCATCAGTGACGAGTGAAGAAGATTCCGACCTGAATTATTTATCGGATAACAGCAATTCCAGATCAGCTTTATCCTGAATATGTTACCGGGGGTGAATATGATTTGGTCATCTGGAGCCTTCCACGGGGGCGGCCAATTTTGCAAGTTTTGGCGCGTTGTGATTAAAATTGGAAATAGGGTGCCATCCAGATTCGTGCGTAAATATACGCTAAGGATTTTATTAATGCGCATCCCGCATCATAGCATCCTGGACGACTTTCGGTAATGCTACCGGCACAAAATAATCAGATGGAAAAAGGTAGTCCTCGCCGGATTCATCAATTACCCGCACCAAATCCTGCTTCTTGGCATGATTGTCTCGAATGGCCCTGTATACCTTCCAGAGTTCTAATGAGGCCTCGTACTCGCGATTGTTTACACAAATAATGAATTCTCTCATGATCTTTTACCTATCTATTCCAAAATCGTTTGATTTTTAATTCTTTTTTTCCTTTGCCATGTGCTTCGTACCAGTGAATTTCTGCCCTGCAGACATCTCCGGATTGAAAACGAATGATAAATATACCCTTCATTTTGCGCCATCGCCCATCACCATAAGTTTTCTTAAATCGCTTCAATTCCCGGATCGATTTATCAACGGCGATGGTTTCCGATTCAGAAATCTGCTCAAGAATTTCAAATATCAACAAACACACTCCCCTGGCACAATAATTATTATAGGCTCAAGTTCTTTCCGCGGCCGGCCAGCATCTGTATAAAGTTGGAATTGAAACTCCAAGATTCTCAGCTACCTCACGCGGCGGCAGGCCGTCTTTTAGAAGTTTATTTACAGATACTCAGGTCGATAATTTGGAGAAGTCGGCAAATTTGCCGAACAGTATTGCGATGTGCCCGAGCAGTGTCATGCGGTTGCGGCGCACGTTTTGATCTTCCGCCATCACCATAACGCCGTCGAAAAAGGCATCCACCGGACCGCGCAGGGTGGCGATGTCCAGCAGTGCTTTTTCAAAAAGGCCCTTGTCCATGGCATCGGACACCTTATTTTCAACTTTTTGATAGGCGCCAAAAAGCGCTGATTCGCTTTCATGCTCAAACAGATTTTCCTGCACCTCGCCAAGTCTTGCCTGCCCTTCCATTTCCATTTTGCCCGATTTCTTTAAAATATTGACCACCCGTTTAAAGGCCACCGCCAGGGGTTCAAAATCCGGCTTGGCCTTGAGCGATTCAAGGGCTTCCAGACGGCTCCATAAATTGGGCACATGATCGATAGAGACATCAACAACCGCAGCGATGGCATCCTTTGTATATCCCTGATCGGCCAACAACTGGATGATGCGGTTTTGCAAAAAGGTATCGACCTTTTGGGTGAGTGCCTTTAGTTCATCCGGGCCTTTTAACTCAAATTGGCTGAGACTTTTTTTGATCAGTTTTCTGAGTGAAAAGGCAAATCCCTTGTCGTTCATGATTTGAATGATTCCGATCCCCTGACGCCTGAGTGCATAAGGATCGGAAGCACCGGTGGGAATCAGTCCGGCGCTGAAGCACCCGCAGATGGAATCGATTTTATCGGCGATGCTTAAAACGCAGCCCGTAATGGTCTCCGGCAGAGGACCGCCGGAATACGTCGGTCGATAGTGCTCCTCGATGGCAACGGATACGGTGGGAAGCTCGCCGGCAATGGCGGCATAAACTCTGCCCATGACACCCTGCAGTTTGGGAAACTCCCCGACCACCTGACTGACAAGATCCGCTTTGCACAATTTTGCCGCACGCACGACCTGGGTTTTGAGCCCGTTGGTCTGTTTTGCGCCGGCCAGCCCGACATCCACCGCTTTAGCGATGAATTTCCCGATTTTGGCGACGCGCTGAATTTTCTGATACATCGTGCCCAGCCGGGCCTGGAATAAAACCCTTTTCAGTTTTTCCACGCGCTCATCATTTGAGACTTTCAGATCACCCTGGTAGAAAAATTGGGCATCGGCCAGGCGTGCGCGCAGCACGCGCTCATGGCCCTTGGTCACCAGTTTCATATCCCTGGCTTTGGTATTATTGACGGCGATAAAATAAGGTAAAAGCTGATGGGACTTGTTGACAACCGCAAAATATTTCTGGTGTTCCCGCATCGCCGTGATCAGCACTTCATCGGGGAGTTCGAGAAATTCCTTGCCGAATTCACCTGCTACGGCCACCGGATATTCAACCAGATTGTTGACAATGTCCACCAGTTCCTCGTCACGCAAAATGCCGCCGCCGACTTTCTTTGCCGCTTTGGTGATCTCGCGTTCGACCGCTTTGCGACGGTCAGCGAGATCGACGACGACCAGCGCCTCTTTCAGGCGTACGAGATAGTCATCGGCCGAATCAATTTTGATTTTGCCGGGCTGCATAAAATAATGCCCGTCCGAAGTGCGCCCGGCACTGACGTTTCCCAGTTTAAATTGAATTACTTTGGAGCCCAGCAGCGCTAGGAAGGAATGAATCGGTCTGGCAAAAGCGATGTCCAGATCCGCCCAGCGCATGGTTTTCGGAAACGGGGTCGCCAATATGACCTTTGGCAGGATCTCTTTCAGCAGGGTTCGCGTTGCCTGTCCCCTCTCCTGCTTGAGCGCACATAAATAGGTCCCCTTCCGGGTCTCTTTAACGCTCAGCTGATCAATTTTAACACCGGCTTTCTCGGCAAACTTTTTGGCGGCCATGGTCGGTTTGCCGGATTCATCAAACCCGACCTTAACCGGAGGCCCGGTCAATTCGGTTTTTAAAGGCAGCTGCTTGGCGGCAACCTTTTCAATTCGAACGGCCAGGCGTCTGGGGGTCCCGAATATTTCGGCGGAGCCGTGCTCAATGCGGGCTTCGGTCATTTTTTTTTGCAACATTGCAGCCAGCGCCTTTAAAGCAGGATGAATGTAACCTGCCGGAATCTCTTCAGTGCCGATTTCAAGCAATAACGTATCCATTTTC
>CBDUUO010000521.1:0-2992 GCA_965370395.1 uncultured bacterium | reverse complement strand
ACTTGCGGGACACAACACGAGTTAGGGTGTCCTTCTGTCATCCGGCCCTCCCAGAATATTAGATGTATCCAGTATCACTACCACCTGATTTTCCGGTTTAAAATTTATAGAAACAAAGCGTATGCTTGAGAAATATACACCTACTTTTTCACCGTCAGGATCCATGATAACGGCACCGCGCGGATATTCGGGTAACTGGGTGTAATTATCCCACATGCGAGATGTCGCCACTTTAAAATCCTCGGTATCCGTTTCCAGCTCGCGCCATATTCGGGATTGCAGCTCCAGTTTCGGGTCGAGCCCAACTATGGCAAACACCCGCATGCCGATTGTGTATTGATAAAAATTATAACCAGGCTCAACCTGGTTGGCTTCAAAGGCCTGGGTAACATTCTCATCCCAGTGAATCCGACCGAAATTTCCGGCGCAACCTACAAACAATACCAGCGCCAGCAAGCCAATACTATATGCAACATAAGATTTTACAGTTGCCTTTTTGAGATATGAATATCTGTTATCCATTACAAACCTCTTTCCCGGCGGTCCGCTATCCGACCGCCGGATCCGATGTCAATCTGGATTTGAAAAATAAAATTGATAAAATCAATCCGTTTTTTATAAATTACTTGCAGGATGCAACACTAGGGCCTCTTATTAAAGGATAATGCTACGGGATGGGTTGTCAACCGGGGCCGGCAGGATACCGGTTGGCCGGTTTTCTTATGCGGGTTAATCGGTCAAACAAACCGGCCTAAAAGGTTTGCTCATGGGCTACCGGCTAAAAAGCCTTTCAGCTGATAGGAGATATATGGATTTGATTCAACACGCGAGATTCGCTCGCTGGAATCACCGCTTGCGCTGTCCGCTTCGGGCCCGCCCAGAAAAGGTGTATCCGGTATGAGGACGATTCGATTATTATCACCAAATTTTACCGTAACGAAACGCAGGCTGGAATACCAGTACCCCACCCGCTTGCCATCCGGATTCAGGATATGGGCGCCCCGGGGGTCATAGGGATGATAATAGGAATTCTCCCAGGCGCGGGAAATCAAGCTTTTAAACTCTTCTGTATCCGGCTGGACTTCCCGCCACATTCTTGATTTCATAACATATTCGGGAGAAATTCCGGCCATGGCAAAAGTCCGATTGCCTACCCCGTAATAATAGTAGTTAAAATCCCGCTGGGCTTCATAGGCCTTAAACTGTGTGGTCACTTGCGGATCCCAGTGAAGCCTGCCATAAGTTCCAAGGCAGCCGCTGATCATGACTGTGATCAAAAAACAAAATCCCAAAAGGGCAAAATTAAGTGCCATACTGTCTTTGGATGATCTGCTTGTTATATTCATTGATAGTCTCTTTGTTAAATGCGTTGCAATAAAGTTGACCTACACTACCAGAGCCCGAATCGAAAGTCAAAAATGATCCAGATGATTCATTCAAGCCTCTATATGAAAAACATCTCCCGGTGACGCGTGCCCGGCCGGACGACGATGTTTTTGATGTGCCGTCTTTGTTATGAAGGTATGCTGTTTTAACGATAATACCACTCAGTAGTATGTCAATGCGGGGGAAAGGAGGGGGACGCTCATTCTCTTCTGCCTACTTAACAGCAGGGCATTCATGAAAGAGCTCGTATGGACAAGTATTTTTGCAGTAGTTGTGGTCTAAGCGTTTAAAAAGAATTTTTATGGCATCACCCCTGGTTTCGATTACAAGATCTGGATCTAATTTTTCATAAAAACCCGAGGTTTTAAAAACATGCATTACCGGTAAATGAACGCCCATCAATGCGAGCTGATTCTTTTTTGCGCCAATCTCTTCCTGAAGCGCTTGCAGAGCATCAATACCGGTCATATCGATATAAGTGACCGCTTGTAAATCCAACAACAGAAATTTAACGGGTGTATTTTGCTCGGAAAGACGTTCGAGCATATGATCAGTTGTATATTCCGCATTGCCAAAATACATGACATTGTCGGATCTCAGGTGCAATATCTGTGGGCAACTCGGTTTGTCGTGAACATCAGCATTCACAAACATATTGTAAGCAGGATCTTTCGTAACACGCACAATGCGAGGGTGCATTGTCTTCCATAAAAAGTAAACTAGCGAAATCATAACACCAATTAAGAGGGCATAATCGGGTTTGGTCAACAGGCATAGCACAAAAACCGCGAGGGCGACTATCCCATCGTGGTGGTTGAGTCTCCAAAGCTTAAAAACTTCTCTTGGATGAAAAAGCAGTAAAACCGCGCTAATGACTAAAGCGGCCAGTGCGGCTTTGGGGATATATCGAAGCAGCGGCGTCAAAAAAAGCAATGCCAGGACGACAACAAGGCTTGACACGACACTTGAAATCCCGGTTTTCGCACCGGTGGCAAAATTTATCGCCGATCTGGAAAATGATCCGCTCACCGGATAGGATTGAAAAAAGGAACCGATAAGATTGGCCAGCCCTTGGCCAATAAACTCCTGATCAACGTTTACTTTTTGTTTGGTTTCCGCGGAAATGGCTTTGCCGACCGAGTACGTTTCAGCAAAACTGACGAGGGCAATAACAATTGCAGGCCCTAACAGTGATACAGTGGTTTCATAATCTAGTGGGGGTAATATGAAATGCGGCAATCCGCTGGGGATTTCGCCGATGATAGCGACGCCTTTTTCCTGAAGTTGAAATAACCAAACGGCACTGGTCGTCACGACGAGCGCCAGCAACCCGGCCGGAAAATGCGGCCGGAATTTTTTAATACCGTGAATGATCCCGAATGCTACAACGCCTACCACAAATGTAAAGATATGCAGATTAAATAAATTTTTAGCAATATCCACCAGCATGGGAAAGATAAATTCGTGCCGCGATACGGAAATTCCCAAAAGATGTGGCAGTTGCGTCGCGCTGATGATCAAGGCGGCAGCTGAGGTGAACCCCTTGACCGCTGAATGTGAAATAAAAGACATCAACTCACCAAGTCGCAAAAATCCAACCCCGAGA
>CBDUUO010000520.1:0-2994 GCA_965370395.1 uncultured bacterium | reverse complement strand
TTACGCGTTTCGCTTTGTGTCTGGGTGCCTTTGTGGCAATTTGTTCCGGCTTGTCCGGTTTTCGGTTTTATTTTTGCGTTATGGAGCCTGCGGCAGCGGAAGCCGTCTGCGCCTGAACGTATCCAGCCACTGCCCCGCCCCTACAAGGGTTATCAAGGCGTCGTCAAGGGCGCCTATAATTGGAATACTGTCAGGAAAGAGATCAATCGGTGAAATCAACCAGATAACCACCAGCCCCGTTAAAATAATTTTACGGATCCACACCGCAATTTCATCGAAGATCGAATCAATTTTGAAAATGTTGGCATAGGGGATCAGAAAAAATCCGCGTTCATCGCCATGCAGTTCCAGGACGCGGTGTTCCCTGACCAGACGGTGGGATATCGCCTGGGCGATTTCCCGGACGGTCAGCGGGTCCAGATCAATCGTTTTGCCATATTCGCGATGAACAACGGCAAGGACACCGTCCTCGGTGATAAAGCCCTCTTCGGCGGCGCGTTTTGATATTCGCAAACTGCATATCAGCTCTGAGCGGTCATCAACCGCATGCAGGCGATTGAGGATATTTTGCTGACCAACGATATGTCCGTATCGGCTGTATTGAAGCGCAATTCCGATGATCATTGCAAGGCAGCCGATGCCGAATGAAATCGAGGGCCGCGGATCATGAGACAGGGTTTGCATGGACGGAATTAGAAACGCCACCACCATCAGCGCGAATCGGCGGCTGCTCTTTTGCTGGGTAAAAGCGATGGCCGTGAAGAAAATGAGCAGCAAAATTCCCGGGTTTCGAAAAACATCCTGTATCCAGAGCGGAACGATGCTCCCGAATCCAATCTCGTCATTTAGATGAGACACGTAATCCTTAAGCTGACCCAAAAATCCGTATGAAGCCTCCGGTGCCGGCGGAAGTCCGGCAATTCGTCCGATCAGCAATGCCAGGGGGATGATCAGGAGAAACTGCAAAATAAGATTGATGCCGCCGGGGCGTCCTAGAAGATAGCTTTCCCAGCAAAATCCGGTCACGATAAGAAATGCCAGAATCCCGACAAAAATTCCCTGGTTGTATGTAAATTGCTTATCACCATACCAGGGATCCTGCCCCATCAAAGCGATGGCGGCAACATAGCACAGGGCCACAAAAATCCACTTGGGGTCATAAAGGCCGGCGACCCCGTATTTTGCGGTGCTCTGTGCAGCCGGTGCAAGCCTGGGCGAATCTGAATTTATTGCGGAATCCGTCATAAGGTCTCTGCGTCTTTAAGCTCTTTTTTTAGCACCCTGAGTTCTTCGACCATCGATCTGCGATTTTGTTTGATGCCCTGTATGACCTGTTTACCCTCAAACCAGTGCCAGCGATCCAGAATATGGTTATAGATGGTTATTTTGAGTGCTTTGGCTTCCTTGAGATTGGCAAGTTCGTCACGATTTAAAATATCCAGGGCCTTATCCCTGTAAACAACGTCGGGGTGGTTGTCTTCCTTATAGCCCCCCAATCGCCAGATCAGCACAAATAACTTTGCCTGCTGGAGGCGCAGTTTTTGATAAAGATTCTGTAAAAAGGCCTTTTTTTCTTTGGTACCCCCCGCCTTTTGCCGGGCGTTGAGCGCCTTGCAGGCGCGATCAATTTGCTGGATGAGCATTTCGGCTTCTATGCGGTAGGCCTGGCGCGTCTCGCGATTAAACGACCGGATGGGATCCACAGCCGCAAGAAAGGCGTGGGCCGAATAATAATTAGCGAAAGGATCTTCCGGGATGGTTTGCAGATAGGATTTGGTAGCCGCTTTGAGTGACAGTGTTCTACCGGCATCAGATAGCAATTCCCAGTATCGATAGTGAACCTTTTTCCAGCTTTCCCAGTTTTTTTCGGGTACCCGCTCGAGATTGGTTTCCGCCACCTGAATGGCTTCAGTCAATTTCCCCTCGCGAAAGTACAACCGATCCATTTCCAGCAGAACCTTGAGCCATGGTTTGTCGAATTCTAAAAAAAACGCCTGGTTATCTTCACTTATCGGATCGCCGATGGTCATGGTCCCGAGATCCCGGGTTTGGGGCTTGAAAAACCGATTGACCGGAAACACAAAAACCACCAGGGCGGCGGCCATAATGGCAAGGCCGAACAAAAGAAGTTTATAAGCGGCAGAAGTTTCGTAAGATCCGATGGCCAGCTCGATTGCCAGAGGATTAAATCCTTCATTCCGGGCGATGGCTATTTTCTCATCCATCTGGATCGAATCGCTCCGGGGCAAAAATCCCGCAGCACTCTGAATCTCTGATCCATCCTGTACGGGAGCCGGCGATGAATCCGGTTTTTCCGGCAGTTGCAGTTTGTTTTGATCTGGATCCATTTCAAAAATTTAGCATAATATGTCATTCATTCATAGGACAGAATGCAAAGGCAAGTCATATTTTAGTCGCTTTTTAAACATTAAATTTCTTCGGTATTATATCCAAAACCACAGAAAAAATTCTTTTAAATTCAGAGGTTTTCTATCAGCGATATTTTATAAAATTGGTTTGTCTTGACAAGGAAATTTCTTATCTTGATGTTATTAACTTGAAGGATTAAAAGCGTTTTAGACCGAAGCACTTTTTGGCTTGCTTTTAACTTGAAGAGAAGTTAAGTTTTTGTATTTTCTGTTGATATCAAAAAATACAAACAAAATAATTATAATAAAAATTATGTCCATGAATATTAAGATCCACTTGATGTAAGTGAGATTTTGAAGATTTTCAATTAGAATATACCCTACAACCGAGACCAAAATTGGAACAATGAATATTAACCGACCCAAATTCGGATAAGATAGTGATTTTGACTCCTGCCTGAATTTCTGCTGGAAATTTTCCCATGTAAAAAGATCATCAGTTCCAAATATCTTGCAAATTTTTGGCCTAATTTCATTATGAAGATAAAAAGCTAATTTGATTACGCATTCGTCATGCCAATTGTAAAGAAAAACCAAAATAGTGGATATTATTGGAATTATAATT
>CBDUUO010000519.1:0-2994 GCA_965370395.1 uncultured bacterium | reverse complement strand
CGTGGATTACCCGGGATCAAGCCCCGAAGAGGTGGAAGAAGGCATCTGCATTAAAATTGAAGAGCAGATCGAAGGCATCGAAGGCATTGATCGCATGGTATCCACCGCGCGCGAAGGCAATGGCGAAGTCGTGGTGGAGTTTGAATCCGGTACGGATGTGCAGAAGGCGCTGGATGAGATTAAAGCGGAAGTGGATCGCATCGATACATTTCCCGAGGAAGCCGAGGAACCGTTAGTCCTTGAAATCATTAACCGGGACCCGACCATATACATTGCCGCTTATGGGGATGTTTCTGAAAGAAGACTGCGACAGACCGCTGAAAAAATTCGCGAGGATCTGCTGGATGCGCGTATCATTTCTCAGATGGAAATGGAAACCGGAACCGACGATGGGTTTTTCTCCGCAATCCTTAAGGGCTTAAAATTCAAGCAGCCCGAAGTGATCACCCAGATCGAGCTTGTGGGAGTGCGGGATTATGAAATCGCAGTTGAAGTGTCCGAAGACAATCTGCGTCGCTACGGGCTTTCCTTTGATCAGATTGTCGGCGCCGTACAGACGGGCAGTATTGACCTGCCGGGAGGAAAGATCAAGACCGAGCAGGGGGAAATTCTGGTCAGATCCAAAGGGCAGCTTTATACGGGTAAGGAATTTGAAGCCATTCCATTAATTACCCTGACGGATGGGACCGTGGTGCGGCTCGGGCAGGTTGCCAAAGTGATTGATGGATTTAAAGATGTCGATATAAAGGCCCGCTTTAACGGCAAACCGGCTGCAGTTGTCCAGGTCAATCGGACCAGCGAACAGGATATCATCGAAATTGCCAACATCGCCCGGAATTACGTTGCAGCCCACAACCATAAAATGACGGATGACATTGATCTGGCTATCTGGGGCGATCTGTCAATTTTGGTGCGGGACCGCATCGATTTAATGCTGCGCAACGGGTTTCAGGGGATTACGCTGGTTTTTATTGCTTTAGCCCTGTTTTTAAATTTCCGGCTGGCGTTCTGGGTGGCGATCGGGATTCCGATATCATTTTTGGCGGCATTTCTGGCGCTCAACGGATTTAATCAAACCATTAATATGATTTCTCTTTTTGCGTTCATAATGACCCTGGGTATCCTTGTGGACGATGCCATTATTATTGGTGAGAATATCTATACGCACTATAACCGGGGTAAATCGCCTTCAGCAGCAGTGATCGACGGCCTAAAAGAGGTCGGTGGACCGGTCGTCATGGCGGTTTCAACAACGATTGTTGCCTTTATGCCGTTGATGTTTCTCTCGGGTATCATGGGCAAATTCATCGCCGTTATGCCCATGGCCGTTATCCTCATTTTAATCGTATCTTTGGGTGAAGCCCTGATCATTCTTCCCGCTCACCTGGTTCATGCCTTACATCGATCGGAGAAAAAAAGAGCGAAGTTTAATTCGTGGCATGAGCGTTTGCGAAAACGCGTTGAGGGGATTCTGCAAACCACCATTAAGCGGCTTTATACACCGGCCATAAACTACGTCGTCAAAAATCGATATTTTACATTTTCCATCGGTATCGGTGTTTTGATCATCAGTCTCGGTGTCGTGGCCGGCGGGTATGTGCCGTTTGTATTTTTCCCGAAAGGCGAAAGTGACTGGCTCATCGCCGAAATAAACTATTCGCTGGGCACACCGGTCAGTTTAACCGAAGCAGCCGTTCAGCATCTGGAAACAAAAGCCTTTGATCTGAATACCGCATTTCCTGGATTTTCAAAGGAAAACGGTGATCTGGTTCAAAACACCTTTGCCCTGGTGGGGCTGATTCCGCGTCGTGATTGGAAACCCGCAGAAATCGGCAGCCATGTCGGGGAAGTCTGGGTGGAATTGGTGACTTCCGGGCAACGCTCGGGGATATCGACAAATGACATTCTGAACCGGTGGCGCAATCAGGTCGGCGAATTGCCCGGTATCGAAAGGCTGGCGTTTTTTACGCTGGAAGGGGGACCGGCCGGCAATGCGGTCGAGATTCAACTTACCGGACGGGATTTTGATCAGCTCAGCCTGGCGGCCGATGAGCTCAAAAACGAGATCAGGACCTTTCCCGGGACCTATGACATTTCCGACAATTTTAAGCCCGGCAAACAGGAAAAAAAGCTGCGTGTCAAAGAAGGTGCCCGCTCCATCGGGGTGACCATGCGCGGGCTTGCCAAACAGGTTCGGCAGGCATTTTACGGGGAAGAGGCGCTGCGCATTCAGCGCGGCAGGGATGATGTCAAGGTCATGGTTCGATATGCGGATAAGCAGCGCAGCAGCCTGTCGGGGTTTGAGGAAATGCGAATTCGCACCAATGACGGCCGGGAAATTCCCATAGAAGAGGTGGCCGATATCTCCCACGGCCGGGCCTATTCGATCATCAATCGGGTAGATCGCAAAAGAACCATTACGGTGATATCCGATATTGATGAAACCACTGCCAACGCCAGCCGGATTGTGGCCGATCTGAAAGCCAATTTTCTGCCCAAACTGGTAGAGCGTTATCCGGGCATTTCCTTTGATCTGGGAGGGCAGGAGAAACGCACCAGCGAGTCCATTAATAGTCTTAAATCAGGGTATTTACTCGCGATGATGGGAATTTTTATCTTGCTGGCCAGCCAGTTCCGGTCCTACATCCAGCCGGTGATTATCATGATGGCGATTCCCTTCGGCCTGATCGGGGCGGTCTTCGGTCATCTGGTGATGGGGATGGAATTTACCATCATCAGTCTTTTTGGTATCGTCGCCCTTTCAGGAATTGTGGTCAACGACTCACTGATTTTAATCGATTTTATCAACCGGGCGGGGCGCAGCGGCGTCGATATTGAAACAGCGGTAGTGGAATCCGGCAAGGCCAGATTCAGACCGGTTTTGCTGACATCGGTTACGACCATTGCCGGGCTCCTGCCCATTCTTCTGGAACGCAGTTTTCAGGCCCAGTTTTTAATCCCAATGGCGATCAGCATTTGTTTTGGATTGCTGGC
>CBDUUO010000518.1:0-3003 GCA_965370395.1 uncultured bacterium | reverse complement strand
GTTTTTTCGTCTAACAGGGTTTGAACCTCCTGAATGAGCTGCCGGCCGCTTTTTTGATAATAGACCCGGCCGCGCCGTATAAAAAGGTGATCAATTAAGCGGCCCCCCTTTTCTTCTATCTTGCGCTGAAACGCTTCTACCTCCTCAACCTTGAATCGACTGTTGAAGGTATTGAACAGGACAACGTTTTTCCCATGGAAATCATTGTTTTCAACAAAAGCCCACAGGGGCGGCGCCGGTCTAAACCACCAGATTGGCGACCCCAGAAACACCAAACGATAGGAGTGTAAATCAACTATTTCGGGGCGAATACCGGTATTCTGTTTTTTGGCGCGTGAATCCCGGTTGGCCTGTCGCCAGCCTTTAAAATCCAGACTATAGAATTCGGTCTCTATTTTTAGAATATCCGCCTGCAGCCTGCGGGCAATTTCTCTGGCCATTGCTTCTGTGTTTCCGGAACGAGAATAATACACCACCAGCACATCTGAGGCTTTGTCCTGTGCGGGCATGTAGGGCGGGCTGTGAAAATATGTGCGGTCCTTTACCTGTACAAGGACAAATGCGGCAATAGATCCAACAACGATTAAAAATATTATAAGTATGATAATGCTCCGTTTACGGAATTTCATTTTAGATATCAGCAAAATTTAGAATAGAGACATTCGCATGCTTCGCTGAATTAGGAACTCTCCCCCTTTGCCGCCTTTTCCCGCTCTTTTTTCTCAATCACACAATAAATGCCGCCTTCTTTGATGCCGGCCCTGAAGCAGCCGCTACAGGAAATGCACTTGGCCGGGCTGCGATCGCCCTGCTGCCAGCGGTTGGGCAAGCCCGGTTCCCGGACCAGCGGCCGGGCCATGGCAATAAAATCCATGCCATCGTCCTTAACGGCTTTTTCGGCAATTTCATAAGATCGAAATCCACCCACTACCATGACCGGACAGCTGACGGCCGCCTTGATGGGGCGCGCCAGTTCCAGATTATAGGCCTCCTTTTTAGGTTCGTTTATCTTGCCGCGCACCGGGCCGTTTGCGCCGGAGGCCGGTGTGCCGGCGGAAACTTCTATGGCATCGATACCGGCTTCATCCAGCTTTTTAGCAGCATAAACCGCCTCATCAACTTTCAGACCACCATCCAAATTGTCCGCACCGGTTAGCTTGATCATTACGGGATAGTCACCGCCAACTGCCTCCCGCACCTTTTGGTATATTTCCATTAGGAACCGGCTGCGGTTTTCAACGCTTCCGCCATATTCATCGGTCCGAAGATTGGTGTGCGGAGATAGAAACTGGTTGATCAAATAGCCGTGAGCGCCATGCAGCTGCACAGCGTCAAAGCCCCAGGCCTTGGCCCGGCGCGCCCCTTCACCAAAGGCTGCAACAATTTCTTTGATTTCATCTTTGGTGAGTTCAGCGGGCATCTCCGGGAACTGGTCAACCTTCACGCCTGAAGGGGCCAAAGGCTGCCGGCCAGCAGTTTTGGCATCGGTCTGACCCCCCGCATGCACCAGCTGCACCGCAATCTTACCGCCGGCATCATGCACAGCACGGGTCAAATTTTCATAACCGCCCGCAAAATCATTGGTATGGATGCCCATTTTACCAGGTAACTCCTTTCCTTCCGGGCGCACAAATGTATAGCCCGAAATAATCAAACCGATACCGCCTTGTGCTAAGTTGCGATACCAGTTCGTCAGTTTTTCCGTGGGGCGGCCGTTTGGTTCGCACATCCCCTCCCAGGTAGCGGATCTAACCATTCGGTTGCGTATCGTCATGCCATTAATTGCAGTTTCTTCAAATAATGTAGCCATACTATATTTCCTCTCTTTCGGTTTTGGCTTGCTTAAATCGACAGATACAGAAGATCTGAAATTTATACACTAACCTTCTTTTGAAGCAGCTTTGAGAAATCATGGGTTCCAAGTCCCTGCTTTTTTGCCAGCCTGATGTATCCGATGTCTTGCGGTTTCTTGCCAAAGAGCAAGGCCGCTTTGGCATCCGCAGCGACCGGATCATCACTTAAAATAAGCGTATTTTTTTTGACAACATCAGAAGTGCTTCCACCTGAAGGACCATTTCTTGTCATAATCCGGGTGGCATCTATTAGCGTTATGGTGGGTTTGAAAAACTGGGATAGATCAACAATATTCGGATGTATATCCCTGTGAAGCGACCCTCGCCTTCCACCAATAGCGCCGAACCAATTCTTCATACCGAGGGTCAGGGAACTCAGTATATGATGCTTGGCAACCGGCAAGTTGATGACCTTGTCAGCCTCTACCAACGGCAGGAAAACCGGCCAAACATCCAGGCGATGCCCCTGCAGCTTCATCTCACGCATTAAAGATGAACCGGGGTAAACCAGGTCCGCACCGGTTTTTTTTGATACAGCCTTTGCACCGGATACAGAGAAGCAAAATTGAGCATTTTCAATGGTATTATCAGCGATCCTGACCTTTTTTGCGCCGGCCTCCTGGCAAAGCTCGATGACCCCCTGCAACACTTCCGGATTAGTGGTGGCGCCCATGTGAGGCGGTCTGGCCCAGGAAATATTTGGTTTGATGACGACCACATCTCCCTTTGATACAAATTGCCTCATTCCCCCGGCGGCTTCGAACACCTTTTGGGTCAAGTCTTTTACGGAAAAGTCATCTGTTTGACCGATGCCCTCAATAATAAATTTTTGATTTTCCGCCGTGGCTCTTGCCTCGGGCAATTCAAATAATGGCCATCGGGCAGCACCGGCAAGTGTGATGCATCCTGACCACTGCAAAAGCTTGCGTATGGATTCTCGGCGTGTAATCGGTTGATCAAATTTCATGGAATTCACCCCGTACCCTAATCGAGTCCAAACTGGATCAGGGTCACTTGTTGAAAGAAATAAATCTTTTGGATGTTCATTGTTATGCCACGAACAACGCACAACAAACAACAGACCATTGAGCGTTTTTGCGCTCAATTAGAGTTATAGCAGCAATTCCTTCTCCCATCCGTAGTGTTCAAT
>CBDUUO010000517.1:0-3009 GCA_965370395.1 uncultured bacterium | reverse complement strand
CTTCGCTCCGTCCTTTTTAAAATGGAAAGAATTCCTCTCCGAGCCGTAGGATCTATGAGCCGGAGGCTTAAATATTCAATATTCAATCGAAAATATTCAATCCTTACAAGACAGTGAAAATATTCCAATACAATTTTTTTGCCACAAAATGCACAAAAATAACAACTAAGATATTCTCTACCCCCTATCTACTTTCCTGATAACCGATCCCAGAATGCCTTGGCATCGGCCTGTCGGCGATCCTCGCTTGATTTAGCCACCTGGCCGTTCTGCGGGGGATAACCCTGCAGACGCGCGATGCGTTCTTCCAGCGGCGGATGAGTTGAAAATATAAAACCTGGGCTCAAAAATCGCAACCGCTCTGTTAAAAAATCAGGCTATATTTTTGTTTAATCAATGAAAGAAACACAATATCTGGTAGCTCTCAAAAATGACTGCACCAAGTATTAATTTTTATTTTTTACAATCTAATTTTAGCCGCTATAGTTCGCATTATTAATAGAAGTCAATCAACAATAACTAAATGAAATTTAAAAAAATAATTGTTGTTTTGTAAAAATACTTATTGTCGGCCATACGTTAATATGTTACAGGCTGACAAGTTATTTGAAGATAGAGGTTATACGATGTAAACCACACAAAAACACTAAAATAAGTAAACCCATGGCCAGCACCCGGTTGGATATATTCCTGACCGATAATGCGAGACAAACCGGACCCGACGATGTTTCATTCGCGGTTTTACAGAGGTGAACAGGATGGAGAAAATGGAAACCTCGGAAAAAAAGCTGCAATTCATCGAGCCATTCACTGAAGCCGGCGATTCCCACAAGACCCGATCTGCAGTGCAACCCGATGCCGACCCACAAATCAGTGCAATCGAAAAAAATGACATCTATGAGATTTCCCACACAATCACTGAAGACAAGGGGCTGGAAGACCGAAAACCGGTCAGTAAAAATCAGCTTGTTAATAAACTTAACTTCATCAACTTTCAAGACAGCACCCTCCTGATCAATCTTAAACACCGTAATTACCATACACGCTTTACGCTATTGGCCAGACCTCAACCCTGCCTGGGCGACACGCTGGATTGCTTTTGGGAAAAATCGCAGGAGGGTCTGCAGGTATTGGATTTTTATGAATTTCAAAATATTTTGATCCCGGACGGCCAGAACCTGATTCAAGTGGAACCCGAACTCATCCGGATGGATAAAGAAGTCATCAGCCTGCTCTTACCGGATAATGGCTTTGAAGTCAGTTCGCGGAAGGTAATTCGCCATGGCTGTAAAAATATAAAAGCCCAATTAATTCAAAACAGCACCATCTTTCCCGGCACACTGGTGGATTTTAATGCCTGTTCTCTTAAAATCGAACTTAAAGCCGCACCGCCCCAAACTTTTGAATGGATTAATTCGGAATCGCCAGTCAATCTAATTTTATCGGATCATAAGGAAACCTATTATTCCGGTGAATGTAAAATCATTCGGCAAAGTTCCGGCAGGAAAGCCCGTGTTTATATTTTAAAGCCACTCGTTAACGAAATTCAGCGTTTTAAGCATAAAGAGTTCCGCAGCAACCGGTATCATTTGACACCGTCTCCTGATATTCTCTTCAGGCATCCGTTTGCCAATAAGATGTTTGATCTTAAAGTCGTCGATTTATCGGGATCGGGATTTGCGGTAGAAGAAAATCAAAATAATTCCGTGCTTTTGCCGGGGATGATTCTGCCTGAACTGGAGCTGAGCTTTGCCAACAGTTTTAAGATCAAATGCCGCGCTCAAGTCGTATATCGCAAAAACATTGAACCTGAAAAAGATGGGGATTGGGTTAAATGCGGTATAGCCTTGTTGGATATAAATATTCAAGACCATGTCAAACTGATCTCCATACTGCAACAAACCAAGGATGGCAAATCATACTTTTGCAACCGTGTGAACCTCGATGAACTCTGGAATTTTTTCTTTGAAACGGGGTTCATTTATCCGAATAAGTACAAACATATTCAGAAAAACAAACGTCAGATCAAAGCGACTTACGAAAAGCTCTACAATAATGAATCCAACATTGCCCGGCATTTCATCTACCAGGACAACGGCCGCATCATGGGGCATATGGCCATGCTTCGGTATTATAAGAAAACCTGGTTGATCCATCATCACGCGGCTCGCAAATCAGCTCTCAACAAAGCGGGTTTGATCGTCCTGGATCAAGTTGGCCGGATGGGCAATAATTCTCACCGGCTCGATTCTCTCCACATGGATTATCTGATCTGCTATTATCGACCTGAAAATAAATTTCCGAGTCGCGTCTTTGGAGGAGCTGCAAATTCGATCCATGATCCGAAAGGATGCTCGATTGACACGTTTGCCTATTATCGTCATCAGCGTAATTCTGACCCGGTGAAACACCTGCCGGAGACCTGGCAGATTACACCGGCTTCCAGGGTCGACCTTTTAGAGCTGGAAAATTTTTACCAGCACGTATCAGGCGGTCTGATGCTGGATGCCACCGATCTAAGACCGAACCGTCTTAACATTGATGAGCTTTCTGAAGAATACAAGCGCTTGGGCTTGCAACGTGACCGTCATCTTTTTGCGCTGCGGCAGGAGGGTCAACTGAAGGCACTTGTCATTGTGAATCTAACCGACCTGGGTCTTAATTTTTCCGATCTGACCAATTGTATCAAGGTTTTTGTTATCGACAAAAAGGCACTTCCGGCCAACATTTTATGCGCCACACTGGATGTATTGGCCACAAAATTTCAAAAAGCCGACATGCCCACGCTTCTCTACCCCGTTGCATATGCCGATGAACAGGCCATTGCTTATGAGAAACGCTATAATTTGTGGGCATTCAGTCTGCAGTTCTCAGATCAGTATTTCAAGTATATCAATCGTCTTTTGCGATTTCTCTAGAAAGAAATCCAGAAGCTATTTCAAAAATAGTAGATCACGACACCGGTTTGCAACCTCGGCAGGAAATTAACGGGGTATAGGTAAATCTTCT
>CBDUUO010000516.1:0-3011 GCA_965370395.1 uncultured bacterium | reverse complement strand
CCGCGACAGTTGAATTCGCGGCTGGAAGCCGCTCCCACAGAGAGTTTATCTAATTATAATCTGTGAAAATCTGCGAAATCTGCGGATAAATATTTCCCCCATCAAGTTCTGTGCTAATCTGGGTCTGTGGCTAATTATCAGTACGCTTTTCTTTCGCGGTCCAAATCCCGCTGTTGATCGCGGCGCTTGATCGCCTCACGCTTGTCATACTTCCGCTTTCCTTTTGCCACGGCTATCACGATCTTGACTTTTCCGTCTTTAAAATAAAGCCTGAGGGGAACCAGGGTGTGGCCCTTTTCATTGACTTTGCTGTAGAGCCGCTTGATTTCATGCTTGTGCAAAAGCAGTTTCCGCGGCCTTAAAGGGTCATGGTTATCATAATAGGCGAACGGATAGGGCGCGATGTGCAGCTGGTATACAAATACTTCACCATTTTTGATCCTGGCATAGGAATCCTTCAGGTTTGCGCGTCCCTGCCTCAGGGATTTCACTTCGGTGCCTTTTAGCACCAGTCCGGCCTCGTATTCATCGACAATAAAATAATCACGGCGGGCTTTGCGGTTTTCGGCAACGATTTTGATGTGTCCTTTTTCCAAAACAGTTATATTTTTTTCTTAATTTAATTAGCCACGGACCCACACAGACAGACACAGACTATTTACTTCTAAAGAATCGACGGGAGCGAAAAAGTGCATGCGATGCGGGCAAATTAATAATATCCAATTTTCAACTCTTCGCCCTTTTTTTTAAATCCACAATCCGCATTCCGCATTCCGCAATCAGATTATCCTTCTGTATAAATATACTCTGAAAGAATGCTGCCGTAGGTATCCCTTATGAGCTCGAACGTACTTTTGGCTGTGGTCTGTTTGAGGACGTCCTTTATAAAAGACCGGGTATCCTCGACATTCAAGGACCGGATAACCCGCTTAATATCCGGGATGGTTTGAGGGTTCATGCTGAGCTCGTCCATTCCAATGCCCAATAAAAGCGGGATGTGATGGGGGGTGCCGGCCATTTCACCGCACATAAAAATCTTTATATTTTTTTCCCGGGCCACATCGGCGACATGCTTGATCATCCGTATAATGGCCGGGTCAAGGGGTTGGAACAGGTGAGCGACCTGTTCGTTGCCGCGATCGATTGCAAGGGCGTACTGAATCAGATCATTGGTACCGATACTGAAAAAATCAACATTTTCGGCAATGACATCCGCCATAATGACTGCCGAGGGGATCTCAATCATGGCACCGATTTCAATATCACGGTTATACAGCAGACCTTCTTTCTCCAGGGACTCGGCGGCTTCGTCCAACATCCGGTTGGCGTCGCGGATTTCATAATAGGTTGAGATCATCGGAAACAAAATTCGCACGTTTCCAAAAGCCGCTGCCCTGAGAATCGCTCGAAGCTGATCTTTAAAAACCTGAGGTTTCTTGAGACAGTAGCGGATGCCTCGCAGGCCCAGGGCCGGATTGGTTTCCTCAGAGCTGAATTGATTGGTTAAAGCCTTGTCTCCATTGATGTCGAGCGTTCGGATGGTTACCGGTTTCGGATGCATGACCTCAACGACATCTTTGTATTTATCAAAAAGTTCGTCTTCGCCGGGAAAATCAGCACGGTTGAAATATTGAAACTCGGTGCGGTAAAGACCGATTCCATCACCCCCATAATTAAGCAATGCAAACACTTCCTCCGGCAGTTCGATGTTGCCCATAACCGCCAATCGGACGCCGTCTGCCGATTCAGCCGGCGCCTTGCTTTCGCGGGTGATGACAGCCTTGTATTCTTCATAATCGATTTTCCGTTCTTCATACTGGACCAGGGTGGCTTCAGCAGGATGGATGATGACCGTACCGGTCTTCCCATCCACAATGATGAGATCATCATTTCGAATCGATGAAGTGGCGTTTTTCAGACCGACAACAGCCGGTATTTCAAGGCTGCGCGCGATAATGCCCGTATGAGATGCTTTGCCGCCGCGATCGGTAATAAAACCCATAACCCGTTCAAGGTTGATCTGGCTGGTTTCAGCCGGTGTCAGGTCATGGGCAACCAGAATGACGCGTTTGTCGATTGCGGCGATATTGATCTTTTTAGCACCTGCCAGGTTGTGCATGATACTGTCTGCTACCTGAACGACATCAACGGAGCGCTCTTTTAAATAGGGATCTGTCATCGTCTCGAAAACTTCTCTCAGGTTCGATACGACTTTTTTAAGCGCCCACTCGGCATTGACGCTTTCCTGTTTGACGGTTTCAATGGTGCGTCCATACAGCATTTTATCCTTGAGCAAGGCCATATGGGTTTCAAGGATATGCGCCTGCTGTAATTCTTCAGGGCTCTTTTCGACAATTTTACGCAGCTCATCCTTGGCTTTTTTTACAGCCGCTTTGAACCGTTTGATCTCATTTGGTAGATCTTTTGCCTGGATCTGATATTTTTCGACAACCTCGACGCCTTCCCGGTCAACCCGGTAGGCTTTCCCGATGCAAATCCCCGGAGATGCATTGATTCCTTTGATGATTATTTCTTGAGTATCTGTTTCCATTTGTTCAGCTTATTCCTCGAATCCGCCTTCAACCAATTCTGTGATGGCTTCTAAAATATTAAAATCGGCTTTATTTTCGATACTGATGGTAATTATTGAGCCTTTTTCACAGACCAATGTGAGGATATCCACGATGCTGGATGCATCTGCTTTCTCGTTACCTTTTTGTATCCAGACCGAAGCCGTTGACCGGTTGGCAAGTGTGGCTATTTGGGCGGCCGAGCGCGCATGCAAACCGAGTTCATTTACGATGGCGACTTCCCGGGATAGTTCTGGTCCTGTATTTGTCATTAAGCTATAAGTTAGGGGCTTCGCCCCAATTGGCCTCCGGCCCCGCTTCCAGCCCATAGGGATTACAGGCCGGTGGGTTGGGCCTACGCCCCGGAGGGAATGCTGGAATATACACTGTATTTTTGTTCAGTTGTAGAATTTCCAGACGGTTTTATCAAGATATCAATAT
>CBDUUO010000515.1:0-3016 GCA_965370395.1 uncultured bacterium | reverse complement strand
TGGCGCTGCGCAACAATGAAGCCGACTATATCGAAGTGGAGGTCGAATAATATATGGCACCAACGGTTGCATTGGCCGGAAATCCGAATTCCGGCAAAACCACACTTTTTAATGAACTCACCGGATCGCGGCAGCACGTCGGAAATTATCCGGGTGTGACGGTCGAAAAAAAAGAGGGTGCCTATGTGCGCGACGGGTCCAGACTTCATATTGTTGATCTTCCCGGCACGTATTCCCTGACCGCTTATTCTTTGGAAGAAGTGGTGGCCCGTGATTTTCTGGTCAATCAGAAACCGGAAGTGGTCATCAACATCGTCGATGCCTCCAACCTGGAACGCAATTTATACCTGGCCATTCAATTTCTTGAAATGGGTATTCCGATTTGCATCGCCCTCAACATGATCGATGTGGCCAAAAAACGGGGGATTAAAGTCGATGCCCAAAAACTTTCATCTCTGCTGGGAGTACCCGTCACCCCAACCGTTGCCCGCTCAGGCAGAGGCAAAAAGGAACTCATGGACAATGCCTCTCAAATTATCCGTGATCATCATCAATTGACACCGCTTAAAATTTCCTACGGGGCGGATATCGACCCGGTGCTTTCTGAGATGGAAAAAGAAATTGTAGACGGCCATTTTCTAACCGACATCTATCAGGCGCGCTGGATTGCCCTGAAATATTTGGAAAGTGATGAACAGATTATTGACAAAGGCCAAAAAGTCAATCCGGACCTGTCCAAGCGCCTGAGGGAAATGGTGCGCAAGGTATCCCGCCACCTGCAAAATACCCTGGAAACCTATCCGGAGGCCATGATTGCCGATCAACGCTATGGGTATATCAAATCGATTCTGAAGCACGGAGTCATCCACCACAAATACGACCGCAACCGGCTTTACAGCTCGGATCGAATCGACAAAGTGCTTACCAATCGTTTTGTTGGCCCCTTAATCATGCTGGCGGTGATTGTCGGGCTTTATCATTTTACCTTTACTTACAGTAAAATGCCGGTGGGCTGGCTGGAAAGTTTTTTTGGCTGGCTGGGGTCAACTCTGTCGGCCGTTCTGCCGGAGGGGTTGCTGAAATCGCTGATCGTATCGGGGATCATTGATGGTGTGGGCGGCGTCCTGGGTTTTGTGCCCCTCATTATGTTTATGTTTTTCGGCATTGCCATACTGGAGGATTCCGGGTATCTGGCCCGGGTGGCCTTTATGCTGGATCGGGTATTTCGCATGTTTGGTTTGCACGGCAGCTCCGTGATGGCCTTTATTGTATCCGGCGGTATTGCCGGCGGCTGTGCCGTACCGGGTGTCATGGCAACCCGCACCCTCAAGTCGCCGCGTGAACGCCTGGCCACCCTGCTGACCTTGCCTTTTATGAACTGCGGCGCTAAATTGCCCGTATTTGCCCTGCTGATTGCGACGTTTTTTGCCAAACATGAGGCGGCCATTATGTTTTTGATCACCCTCGGCGCCTGGGCCGGTGCGCTGCTGGTTGCCAAGCTGTTGCGCATCACGGTCATCAAAGGTGCGGCGACCCCCTTTGTTATGGAACTTCCCCCCTACCGCATGCCGACATTTAAGGGTCTGGCCATTCATACCTGGGAACGCACCTGGCAGTATATCAAAAAAGCCGGTACGGTGATTCTGGGATTGTCGGTTGTCCTGTGGGCCATGATGACCTTTCCCGGGCTGCCGGATTCAAAGATTCAGGAATTTGAAAAATTACGCTTAGCTGAAACAAGCCGTGTGCCGGAAGTCGTTGTACAGCAACTGGAAGCTGCCGATGAGCGAGCCGAACTTTCAGGTCGGGCAAGAAACCTTAAAGAAAAACTTCAACGGATCGATGCGGCCGAAGCTGAAGCTGGATTGCGATATTCGATTGCCGGTCAGATTGGTGGCGCCTTGGAATCCGTATCGAAATGGGCGGGTTTCGACTGGAGAACCAATATTGCCCTGGTCGGCGGATTTGCCGCCAAGGAAGTGGTGGTTTCAACCCTGGGCACGGCCTATTCTCTGGGAGAGGTGGATCCGGCAGGAACCGGCTCTTTGTCTGAAACCCTGGCCAGGGACCCCAACTGGTCGCCCCTGATGGCGGTAGGCTTAATCGTTTTTACAATGTTCTATTCGCCCTGTTTTGTCGCGGTCATCTGTATTTCAAGGGAATCGGGTTCCTGGAAATGGGGCGTGTTCGCCATGGCATTTAATACAGTACTCGCATTTGCTTTAGCGGTTCTCATTTTTCAAATTGGATCCGCCTTCGGGATTTTGGTGAAATAAAATGCAAACCCTCATCGTTATTTTAATCGTTGCGGTTGCAGCGGCGTTTCTGATCCGAAATTTTTTAAAAAAATTTAAACAGGAAGATCAGTGCGGCTGCGGATGTACGTCCTGTTCCGCGGATCCGGCATCCTGTGAAGAAAATCCGGATAATTCTCAGCTTTAAAGGAAAAATAAAATGATCCGTGCAGAACCGTTAAGTTCCAATATGGAAGATTATCTTGAAGCCATTTTTCACATCTCGCAAGAAAAACAGGCTGCCAGAGCCAAAGATATTGCCGACTGGGTGAAAGTGAACAAATCATCTGTAACCGGAGCGCTGCGCTCACTTTCCGAAAAAGGGCTGGTGAACTATGCGCCTTACGATATCATTACCTTAACCACCAAAGGCAAAAGGCTGGCGGCAGAAATCGTCAGAAGGCATGAAGCCTTAAAGGATTTTTTTATTAAAGTTCTTTTAATTGATGAAGGCGAAGCCGAAGAAGCCGCTTGCAGGGTCGAGCACGCAATCTCAAAAAACATTATTGATCGGTTGATTAATTTTGTAGAGTTTTTAGAAATTTGTCCCCGCGGCGGTAAGGAATGGCTAAAAGGTTTCCGGCGCCACTGCGAAAACGGTGATACCGCAAACCGTTGCGGTGATCACATAGCGGCATGTCTCAAAGATTTGAAAAAAAGAGAACGCCAAATCGCATCCTCACACACAACCCCACTTCCCTGAAAGCACTCAACATGTCAAC
>CBDUUO010000514.1:0-3030 GCA_965370395.1 uncultured bacterium | reverse complement strand
CCGATGCCGCCGAGCTGCCTGCCCATTAAAAGGTCGGTCAGACTGAATGCATCAGCCGAGGCTGTGCCAAAATACTTGGCGGCCGCCAACGGATAAATCGTGGCAAACTCGAGATCATAATTTAACAGCGCGGCGTCAAAATCGAACAGGTTGCCCCATGACAACAGCATCATGGCAATGGCCAGGGCCACCGGGTGAAAGGCATTGCTGCCGATTCCGCCAAAAATTTGCTTGCCGATTACGATGACAATAAAGGTTCCGGTGATCACCGCCCACCAGGGCAGGGTTGCCGGAACGAGCATGGCAAACAGCAATCCGAGCAAAGCGGCATTTCCGTCACCGATGGTGATGGTTCTTTTGGTCACCAGGTTAATGGCCAGTTCCCAGATAATGGCTGTGGAAACCGACAGGCAGACCACGCCGAAAGCCGGCATGCCGTAGTGGTAAAAACCCAGCAGAAGTGCCGGCAGGGCTGCCAGTATGGTGTGATAGCTGCGCTCGGTTACCCTGCGGCCGCTGTGATAGAAGGGTGCATGGGAAACAATCAGTTTCTTTTGTCCCAGGGGTGTTTGCTGATCCAGCACGTCTCTTTTCTCAAGCATCCGCTGCCTCCGGAATTTTAGCGCGCTCCAATTCGTATTTTGCCAACTTGATATATTGGAAAATCGGGATCTTGGATACGCATACGTAGCTGCACAGGCCGCATTCAATACACGAGTACAAATCGTAACTGTCCGCCGCCTCCTCATATTGGTTTGCTTCCAGAAATCGCACCAGCATGTTCACCTGGATTTTTGCCGGGCAGTTTCGCACGCATTCACCGCAGTTTATACAGGGATAATCCGAAATGTACGCGGCTTTATCCCGATCCACCACGATAATGGAATCCGTATCCGGCTGAACCGGGTGTTCCAGTGCATAGACCGCTGATCCGGTCATGGGTCCGCCGAAAATAATGCGGTCAAATTCGTTTACAGTTTCACCGAATGCCTCCAGAATATTTCCGATGGGGGTGCCGATGCGGGTTTCAACGATTTTGAGGGTGCCGTCCTTTTTAATGAAGGTGAATATTTTAGATGTCGGGATCTGTCCGGATTCAAAGGCGCCGCCGATGGAGATAACCGCTTCGGCATTGACGAAGCATACGCCAAGATCTTCACAGGTTTTCCCGGCCGGTACGACCTGCCCTAATACATCTTTCATCACCATGTGAGGCAGGGCGGAGGGATAGGTTGGTCTAACTCCTTTAACCTGCGCTCCGATGTGGCCGTATCCCTGCACGGATTCGCCGGCGGTGATCACAATAATATCCTGAACAGCGGTGACTTCTTTTAAAATTCGGATGCCTTTTTTGAGGTCTTTCAAACAAGATTGGGCGATATATTGGCTGGTTACCACCAGCGGATCCGGATCGAGGCCTCGGATAACAATGGTTTTAATGCTGCCGTTGGAATCCGCCAGCAGGTTCAAAGGCGGATTTCCCGGTGCGCCTGTCAGGTAGTTGGACACCAGTTCCAAAGTTGGACTTTGAATCTGCTGTTGGAAGGTGTCGTCGATAATTTCGTTGCCGTCAGGCGTAATGGTGATGGCTATGTAGCTTTTTCCGAAATCACCCGTGTATGGCGAAAGGGAGGTTATCGTACCGGTAACCGGTGAAATCACATAATAATTTTGATCCGGATAAAGAGACAATTTCTCACCGGTCTTTACCGGGTCACCGATCCCCAATGTCGATGGTATGTTAAGGGCATCTTTTTTTGGATGGAATAGGGTAATACGCTCTGGGGTCGGAATCTTCTCTGTCTCCGGGAGATGAGCAGGAAGCATTGCATATTCAATTTGCGGAGTTGATAAACCCAAAAATGTTTTTTTGATCACGATTTAACCTTTTCTTAATGCCGGATACAGCTCCTAATTGAGCGATAAACGCCCAATTGGTTTTTCACTCAATTGGGGTCCTACATTGTATGACATAAAGTGCATTCTTTTTCTACAGGACCGGCTTCATAATCCTCGTGGCAACCCGCACACTGCTGATGAAAAGCATCCGCTCGTTTGGGCACTTCTTCATCCCCCTCGTCAGGATCATGACACTCCCCGCATGCCTGCGCTTCCTCACTATCACCATCCAGAAGTTCATGATGGCAGTCTTCGCAAGAAAGGCCGTAGCCAAATTCAGATGCGTGAGTTTTATGATCAAAAAGGACCTTGCCTGCCGTAACATTAAACATCATGCGCAGCGGCTCTTGCGGCGCCTTTAACGGAAAGGCGGCGTAACTGACAACGCCGAAGACCAACAAGCAGACGGCCACTCCATATGCCAGCTTCAATTCTTTTTTTGAGAACATTTTATTTCCGTAGCTCTTTTGCGTTGCCTGTTAAATTCATGCCTGAAAAAACCATGCACCGACTACCATAATGCGGTTCAGCTTTCAAGATATTTTTAGTAAAGTGTGAAACCCACCCAGCATTATCAAGCCGACAGCCCTGTGGCTACCACCGATTGATAATATCGTGCCCTCTGCGCCTGGCAACTTCATCCTGGAGTTGATGAAAGCGTTGCCCGACGACAATCATCACTTTGGACATGACTTTATAGCCCAATTGAGCATCATCTTCGAACAGTTGAAGGAGGCGGCCCTTCGGAATCCTGACAGTTTTGCAGCTTCGAGAAGCGCAATAGGCTGAAAGGTGATATTTATAGGGCGGCACCAGACTTGACCAGCCAAAAGGCATCCCCTCCGACAGGGTCGTGATGGTGTTTTCCGGCAGCGCCGGGCCTTCCGGCGCATCCCAGATCAGATTCACCTGGCCTGCGAGCACGATCCAAAAATATTCAGGGGTTTCTCCGGCAGCAAAGATCTCCTTCCTACGCTTAAATTCAGCGACTTCACAGCAGTCCTGTATTGCCGCCAATTGATCGTCATCCAGGTCGCTAAAGGCTTCGACATTTTCCAGAAAATCGAGACTGATCATTGAAAGCCCCCCCTTGGTAATTGAATATCATTTGAATTGACTATTTAATATTGA
>CBDUUO010000513.1:0-3042 GCA_965370395.1 uncultured bacterium | reverse complement strand
AATCCTGCGATTCTTCGATCTTAAGATAAGAATGGAATCGGCCGATTCAACCGCCCGGCTATTTAACGGGAGTGCAGCTTTGGCTGTTGAAATGCTTATACCTGACCTGTTGTGAATTAATATACAGATAACCCCTGGATTTTGCGGGTCTTGGTTTGGCAATCAGCTGCTTAACGTCATCTCCAAAAAAACTTTTCATAATGGCGGATAGCTGATTTCGAAGAACGGAATAGGAGTAGTGCCGGGCGGCAATCGCATAATTGCTGCCCACCATTTTCTTTCTTCGTTTCGAAGATTCCAGAATGTCCACAACGCTTTGAACCGTTTTTTTCGAAAGAAAACCATCCATTACAGCCAAGTCAAACCCCAGTGGCTCAATATCCCGCACAAATGTGGAATAGCGATTGATCAGAATCGGTTTCTTGAAGTAAATCGCTTCTAAAAAGGCGTTGCCGAACCCTTCATAAAGGCTGGGAAAGGTAATGAAGTCCGCGTAGGGATAAACATCCCACAGAGAATATTGGCCGCCGTTATTGCCGTTTCCGCTCCACGGATCTGCAATGCGAATCGAAACCAGGCGCAAATTCACGCCATGTTCGCACGCATATTCTTTTAGCCATTCTGCATATTCCAATCCTTCATCTCCGGCTTCGTGAGATATGACCAGTTTATTTTTGTTATTTTTGAGTTCCTTGACCAGTTCAATGGCAAACTCGATACCTTTGCGCTGAACAATGCGGGTGGGCTGCAAAATCATGCGGTCATCCGGTTCCAGGCCGATGGACTGGCGAAAGACCTCCGTTCGTTTTTTGCTCCTTTTGGGCGGGTTTTCAAAATCCAAAACATTTGGAATAATCGTCGAGGCAATACCGGTGCGCAGGGCCAGTTGCTCCTGGGCGGCCGAATTAATCACTGCATGTCGAATATTATTCAGATTGGGCGGAAATGCCATTTGAATATAATCACTGACGGCATTGACCGAAAATCGGACTCTTTCCCAGTAAAAATCGTGATGGTGTGCAATGGTCGGCAGTTGGGTTTCGGCAATGGTTTCGGTTAAAGCCAGACCCAGGGGTACATGCAGGGGTATCGTCAGCGCATTTTCTGCAATCAACAAATCAATTTCGAATTGCTTGATAAATTCGTGGAGTTTAAATTTGAGATGTGAACGCAGATCGTGGATGGTTTGGGTGACAGGCTGTTTACGACCTTTCTGGCCGAAAACCCGCTCATTGATCCATTTGTTTTGCTCGTTCTGGAAGTGGGCTTCGGGAACATGAAAGCTATAATCCGGATGGTGATCCAGGGCGCCGGCAAACCAGAAACATCTGTGTCCGCTTTGCTGCAGGATATCGGCCCATTTACTGGATTCAAGGGAGACCCCGTCGGTGCCTGCAAATCGTGTCGATACAAATCCGATATTCTTGTGCATTCGAATAAAACCCGTCTAGCAATGTTTCAAAAAGTTAGAATGAATAATCTCATGGCTGATTCCGCATCAACCGGTAGCCTGCCGCCGATAATCAAGCGGACAGGTATAGAAAGTAATTACCATATATAGTGGAATGTCAAGAATAAACATCTAGAGCGTTTGTCATAATAACGTTCCGATACAGGCAGTTTTCTGAGTCTTTTTTGGGTTATTAACAACGTCTAGTATAGCTGGGTCCAAACGCTCTAGTAATTTTTTTTCATTTTTGCAGACATCGTTATTGAACCCGCGTGCTTTAATCGTCAGCCAGATTCGCTCGATCGGATTTAAGTCGGGCGAATAGGGTGGTAAGTACTTTTTTGAGTTCTTCGATGGTTGTGTTTTGCGGATCGGGAATCAGTAAAGGCCGTGCCATTGATTAAAATATGGCACAGCGTTCCGTAAAATTCTAGCTTTTTTTCTATAAAAATAATAATATAGCGGTTGTCATGTTGATTATAATTTCAGGGGTCTACACCTTTCATTTTCGCCTGTTAGAATATTTGGCAAACGGAACATATTTATGACAACCGCTATAATCAGTTGTGGTCAAAGACCGGCACCTTATCTGAACCCAGGATAACGCATGCGACGGTCAGATCGGACGGACCGCAGGAGCCATCTCTTCCAGCAAGCTGCCGACGACCGCGCATTGCAGACCAAAAGGAAGGTAACCGGCATATCCGAGCAGCGGCATTTCAAAAATTTGATACCCGTGTACGAAGGGTATACTGTATTGCCATTTGGCCAGGCTGAAAAAATTCCACATTTCCCAGAACACGCCGCAAATGACCGCGGCCATTGCGACCGCCACTGCCGCGGTCCAATTCCCCACTGCCGGACCGGATAAAATATGCCGCTCGTCCATCAGGGTCTGCAGCGATAGAATAATTAGCAATGGTGCGACCCAGAGCAGCGGGAAAAGAATGTTCGGCCAGATGCCGATAGCGGCCAACCCGCCAGCGGATAGCGTCAGTGTCAGGGTGGCTAAGATTTTAGGGAATGGTACCCGCAGCGGTTTTAAATGATCGAATCGCTGTCGGAGCCACCGAGCTGAAATCAGCCAGTCACGGAGGCCCAACACTGCCGGCAACACAGTGGAAAATGGCAAAGTGGCATACCAAAAATATTCCCATGAGCTAAATTCGGGTCCGATATAGTTCCAGTTTTGAACAAAACGGTTCAAATACTCAAAAAACCACCAGAATGCAGAACTGAGCGGGAAAAGCAGTAGAAAAAACAGCGGTCGATGCAGCATCATGCAATGTCTGTTATGCCGATAAGCAAGGCCATTGATGACCAGAATAAACGATAACCACAGGGGGGTAAAGGTGTGAGGCTGAAGGTCGGCAAACCATTCAAAGCGGGTCCAGGCCAGAACCCAGGCCATGGCTCCCAACACGAGTCCCAGCCATCCCCACCAGGGGAATGACCGTGAACGTCCGGTTTGAGGTTTGACTTCTTTGCGCGATTGATAGGCGTTAATAATGAGAGGAATAAGGAAAGCAGAAATTAGGACGGCGTAGAGTACAAATGCAATCCAGGAAAAGGGCTCATGGTTGACATAATGG
>CBDUUO010000512.1:0-3060 GCA_965370395.1 uncultured bacterium | reverse complement strand
ATCATGAAACCATCTGGTCTTTTACGCTGGTTGAAGGCCAATGGCGGGTGTCCAACATTGAAGAGGCCGGGTGTGAATTTGACTATATCTTTCAGGTTAAAAATGTGCCCAGGATTGAAGAAACGGTTCTTGGCCTTACGAATCCGATAAAAACAGATAACAAGCAAATGAATGCAGGCAGTCGGCTGGCCGGCTCCACCGATCCGCTTTAAACGACAATTATGATTTTTTTAAAGAGGAATTTGTTATTAAACGCTTTACATCGCCTGATCCCCTCTTGTCACCGTTCTTAGAGGTGATAAATTAACGATCTGACCGCTTTCATTTACTTCAACAGCCGCTGCACGAATTGCGGAATACCATACGCCTACAGCATTACCGGAATTATCTAAAATGGTGAATCCCCAGGGCTGGGTGGAGCTGCCCGAGCCCTGGAGGGAAATCCTATCTATCAATGTGCGGAAATCTTTCGATTGAGGATCAATTGCCACCCACAGCTTTGAATTCAGCTCGTAGTTTTCATTTATTCCAACGATGACAAAAGGCCTACTTTGCGTTCCTCTGTAGTAATATTTGTGGTCCGGCATAATCTGATAGGCTTCAAAGGCGCGTGTAATATCAGGATTTGATTTTAGCTTTCCGTAATTTGCCATGGAACAGCCGCCAAGGGCTGTTAATGCCATGAAAAATAAAAGGATTGCCGGAAATAATCTGCCCACATGTATTTTTAATATAATCATTTCAATTATTTTCCTGAGTTTTAAAGGTAAGATATCCGGACATAAACTCAATTTGTTACTATATACACACATAACCGTTAAAAAGCAATTCCGTCAAGAGACAAATAAATACTTGACAAACAATTTTTTTGTTCTATAATTCGATATATGTCGAATAATAAACTTGATAAATATGCTGGAATTTTTAAGGCGCTGTCCAACCCCAACCGATTAAAGATATTTATTAGCCTGGCGACCTGCTGTAAGCCCGGCACCATCGGTATCTTTGAGCCAGATAATACCGCCTGTGTGGGGGATATCGGTAAGGATTTAGATATCGTGCCATCCACGGTGTCCCATCACATCAAAGAGTTGCGTCGGGCGGGTCTGATTAAAACCCACCGCAATGGACAGAACATCGAATGCTGGGTAAATCCCGAGATTTTGGAAGAATTGAAGTATTTTTTTTCGTTTTAGCGGTCGGTGCAATTTTTTTTGCGTATATACTTCGATAATTGTCGAACAATAAAACTAAGGAGAGATTGAGTGCCATGGAAACAAAGAACCCGGAAGAAATCCGCCAGTCGGTGAGAAGTCGATATGGTGAAATTGCCAAACAGGAAACGTCAGGATGCGGTTGCAGCGCGCTTTCAGCCTGCTGCGGCACTTCTTTGGGACCCATTGAAAAAATGTCCCAGGCTTTGGGTTACACCAAAGAGCAGATAGACAGTGCGCCGGAAGGTGCCAATATGGGGCTCGGTTGCGGCAACCCCCAGGCAATTGCTTCCCTAAGGGCGGGCGAGACGGTTTTAGATCTGGGAAGCGGCGGCGGCTTCGATTGTTTTTTAGCTGCCAAATCAGTGGGCGAAACCGGCCGGGTCATCGGTGTGGACATGACCGCCGATATGGTCAGCAAAGCCCGACAAAATGCTGAGAAGCTGGGTGCTAAAAATGTTGAGTTCAGACTGGGTGAGATCGAGCACCTGCCGACAGCCGATGCCAGCGTGGATGTGATTATCTCAAACTGCGTCATCAACCTTTCCCCGGAGAAAATTAACGTATTTCGGGAAGCGGCTCGCGTGCTGAAGCCCGGCGGCCGCCTGGCCATTTTAGACGTCGTGGCCATCCAAACCCTGCCGGATGAGATCAAAAAAGATTTATCCCTGATATCCGGTTGCGTCGGGGGTACGGAGAAAATTGAAGACATCGAAGAGATGCTTCAGGAAGCCGGTTTTGAGGATATCAACATACAGCCCAAGGATGAAAGCCGTGAAAGTATCCGGGAGTGGTTTCCGGGGCGGAACCTTGAAGACTATGTGACCTCGGCGACTATAGAAGCGAACAAACCGATATAAAAACCTCACGCAAAGTCGCAAAGATTTTAAACGTTAAATGCAGTAATGGAGTCCTGTTGATTTTAGATTTTGGAATTTGGATTGCGGATTGAAAATATTGGAGGCCAATCGTGTAGCTGGCCAGTCTATTCTTAAATCCAAAATCCGAATTCTAAAATCTAAATTGTGAATAGCTCCAAAACTCCAACCATTTTATGGGAGGATACCCTGAAACCCTTCCACAAAGGTCTCGACACCGAAACTCAATTATTGGTGGCCCTGGGCTCGGCCGTGGCATCCGGCTGCATCCCCTGCCTTGAGAGCATTACCGGCATGGCCCGTGCTGAAGGCATAGATGGGAAAAAGATGCGGGCCGCCGCCATCATCGGCCAGTTTGTCAAAGATCAGCCGGCAAACAATATGAAGGCAACTGCCGACGAGCTTTTAGGCACCCATCTTCAGTCGGCATCTTCGCAATCCGGGTGTCCCATGGAATCGGACGGGGCAGCGGCGGCAGTGGATCATAATGAATCAAAGAAGGCATGTGCATGTTCATAAGCGTGAGCAAAGGTTAATTATGGCAAACCATTTGTGAATGCAATTGAATCCGACGATCCGGCATGTTGAGATATGAGATGGATGAATATTACAAGATTTTTAACAACCTGACAGTTGTACTTTGTTGGAGATACCCAAATAAAAAGGCAGAGCCATTGCTGAACCCTGCCTTCAGTATCCACCACATACGATATAAATTAACATTCAAATCAAGGAATCGTTATTAAAATCCCCGTGTGCTCGCCGTTTCTTCTGCAGCGAGGTGCTCTTCCCATTTCTTGCCCCACAGATCTGGAACCGTTTCTTCAACTTCTACTATCGATTCATAAGAAATATGAAGATCCATAAAAACCGATTTTAATGTGCGTTCATCGGGAGCCAGCCATTCACAGTAGCGCAGCCCTTTTTCTCTATTAAAACAAGTCCGCGTCCATATACACTTTTCGACA
>CBDUUO010000511.1:0-3069 GCA_965370395.1 uncultured bacterium | reverse complement strand
AACCTTCGAGAACCTTTGAACCCAGAACCCTGAACCTTTTAACCTGAAGAGCGAAAGGCTTGCATTGGACTTACGATAACCATATATTTAATAGAAGCGGTTAACCCAAAGCGAAAGAGTTACCGGGGATATGTTAACTCAAGGACCCTTGCATCCCGAAGATTTTGATCTTTCATTTAAAGTCTTTCATGAGCTAATGGCCAAGAAGGTCACGGAGATCCTTCTGGTTTCAAGCCCTTATGACGCCTTTATTATGGAAGAAGAAGGTCGGCTTGCCGAGCGTATCATCCATGAATACCGCGGTTTGAATCTTTCCCGGCCGCCGATGCTCACCTGGGTTTCTTCTGCCCATGAGGCCCTGGAGGCCCTGTCCCAAAAAAAGTTCGATCTGGTGATCACCATGCCCCAGGTTGATGAAACCGATGCCGATGTCCTCGGCCGTCAGATCAAAAGCAAATTCCCGGATCTGCCGGTTTTCCTGATGATTCAAAATACCAGTCGTCACCTGCTCGATCGAAAATATGCAGATCGCAATTCTATTGACCGGCTGTATGTCTGGTACGGCAACTCGGATTTATTGCTGGCGCTGATTAAAAACCTGGAAGACCGAATGAATGTGGCTTACGATACCCAGCGGGCGTGGGTCAGGGTCATTGTCATCGTGGAAGATTCACCCATCTATTATTCATCCTTACTGCCGCTGCTGTACAAAGAAATTGTCACCCAGACCCAGGCAGTCATGGAAGAGTCCCTTAATGATGAACACCGGATTTTGAGGATGCGCGCGCGCCCCAAAATCCTGGTTGCACAGAACTATGAAGAAGCGGTTGACCTTTATCAGAAGTATAAACCGTATCTGCTCAGCATCTTCTCAGATGTTCGATTTCCTAAAAACGGAAAACTGGATGACGCCGCCGGCTTTAAACTGCTTTCCATGATTCGCAAAGACAGCCCGGACTTACCGTTATTGAATTTTAGCTCCGAGGAATCCAATCGCAAACCGGCCCAAAAAATACCGGCCGTTTTTTTAAACAAAAATTCAGCGACGCTGCATTCGGAAATCCGCAGCTTTTTTATGCAATACCTGGGATTCGGAGAATTTGTCTTCAGACTCCCGGACGGCCAAGAGATCGGCAGGGCCAGCAATTTGCGTGAAATGGAAGATATCTTGCCGAACATCCCGGACGAATCCGTGTTTTTTCATGCCACCCATAACCACTTTTCAAGCTGGCTGATGGCACGCGCCGAAATTATGCTGGCCTCCAAACTTAAACCGGTTAAAATCAGCGATTTTGAAAGTATTGGAGACGCCAAACAATATCTGGTTTCCATCATTCAGGAGCGCCGGAGGGGGCGTCAAAAAGGGATCATCACCGAATTTGATTCACAGCGTTTTGATCCGGACGACGATTTTACCAAAATCGGCAAAGGCTCCCTGGGAGGTAAAGCCAGAGGATTGGCATTTATGTCCACCCGCCTGAAAAACAGCCCGAAATTCCTGGATAAGTTTAAAGATGTCAACATCTCCGTCCCCAAAACACTGGTGGTCTCAACCGAAGGGTTTGATTCGTTTATCAGCCAAAATAACCTTGAAGAAGTGGCTACCGGAGACTTCAGCGATGAAGAAATTATCCGATTATTTACAACTGCTCAGGTGCCTGAGTGGCTAAAACTGAACCTTGAACAGTATTTGAATTTCGTCCGTTATCCTCTGGCGGTACGATCATCGAGTCTGCTCGAAGATTCGCAGTTCCAGCCTTTTGCCGGCATATATAAAACCTACATGATCCCCAACAACCATCCGGGCCTGTCCGAACGGTTTGCGCAGCTCCTTCTGGCGATCAAGCTGGTTTACGCCTCAACTTATTGCGAAAGCGCCCGGGCATATGTCAAAAGCACGTTCCATCGCACAGAAGACGAAAAAATGGGGGTTATCATTCAACAGCTGACCGGAGAGGTCTGTGGTGATTATTTTTATCCGGCGATTTCAGGAGTTGCCCAATCCTATAATTACTACCCCATTTCATATATGAAACCCGAAGACGGACTGGCGCATGTTGCGCTCGGGCTGGGAAAAATCGTGGTTGAAGGCGGTACCGCCCTGCGTTTTTCGCCGAAATATCCACAATTTCTCCCCCAGTTTTCAACGGTCGATGATACACTCGAAAACTCACAGCGCTTCTTCTATGCGCTCAACACGGCCGGGTTTCCAGATGATCTTGCCTCCAATGAGGACGCCACCCTGGAGAAACTTGACATCGATGAAGCGATCAACGATGCCCCGGTGCGGCATCTATGCAGCACTTACTCTGCCCAGGATCATCGAATCCGCGACGGGGTCCAAGCTTCCGGGTACCCGGTATGCACCTTTGCCAACATTTTAAAATATCGATCCCTGCCGCTGGCCGAAATCCTCACCGAAATTCTGGCCATCGGCAGACAAGGCATGGGCTGCCCCGTGGAGATCGAATTTGCCGTTAACATGACGTTTGATGCGGATCAGAAGCCCTCGTTTGAACTGCTGCAAATCAGGCCCATGGCGGTTAATCAATATAATCTGGAAGTTGAAATCGGTGATGAAGATATTTCCAAAGCCTTCTGTTATTCCACCATGGCCCTCGGAAACGGACAATTTGAGGAAATTGAAGATATTGTTTTTGTAAATCCGGCTACCTTTGATGCGGCCCACACCATCGAAATCGCCACCGAAATCGGAAATGTGAATAAAGAGATGATCCTGCGCAACCGAAAATACCTGCTTATCGGACCGGGGCGCTGGGGATCTGCCGACCGCTGGCTGGGAATTCCGGTACGCTGGACGGACATCTCGCAAGTCGGCTCTATTGTTGAAACAACCATCGAAGGCCTCAAGGCGGACCCATCCCAGGGCTCACATTTTTTTCACAATATTATATCTTTGGGAATCAGCTATCTGAACACATCGGAAGGCGGAGAAGATTTTATCGACTGGAAATGGCTGCGGTCGCTACCGGCAAAAAATGAAACCCCCCACCTGAAACACGTCATCCTCAAAAAGCCGCTCACCATAAAGATCGACGGAAAGGAATC
>CBDUUO010000510.1:0-3088 GCA_965370395.1 uncultured bacterium | reverse complement strand
AAGAGGGTTAAGAATAGAGGATCTGAAAGAACTATCAAGACCCGTGGCTTTCCGTCCCCATCTTTAGATGGGTTTGGCTTTGGCGAAAAAGCTTTTACTCTTGACAGAACAGAGCAGGCTCTGCCAAGAGCAAGTTCAGCCCATTTTGAAATGTACTTTCATATAGTAACCTCTATCCCCGGTTAGAGGTTAATGGAAGGGAAAAACTAATTAAGACAACTACAAAACGCCATAAAAGTCAAGGAGCATCACTTTTTCGGATTATGTCGGAATTATCGGATTTGGCTCTAAGGAAGAAGGGCGGGGCTACAAGATATTGTGGTGGGCTCTTCAGATCCAAAAGTGCAGATTTCGTGCCCTATGTTGCGAGTAGGTCTATCCTATTGAAAATAATGGATATTTCTGGAAGGCTTTGGGAAGTTCGGATCTTTATTAATTATAATGGGTTAGAAGATAAGTTACATTATTGCAATAAATCTCGCGACATAATTATGATCGTGGGGTTCCAACTCTTCTGTTCGCTCAATGTCTCCCTTTGGTCGGTATTACAAACTTTACGTGCGTTTTTTTATCACTCGAATTCCGTGGGGCACTGAGAGCATGTATATCACCTCTACTTTTCTCTTGTAACGCCCTGTGTAAATCTTTTTGGGTAATTTACTTCTTCTTCACCTCAGGGTTAATACAAAGTACAAGTAAAACCCGTGTATGTCAAGGGTTTAAAAGGAACTAGAAGAATTATATATATTTTTTTATTTTCTTTTTGGAATAATATAAGAAGAATAAAATAAAATGATCTAAATACTCGCTACATAACCAAACTAGGCACATAGCGTGCCTGATTCGAAAATTTGGTGAGACCGAAAATTTGTTAGATGTGCTGACGAAATATGCAATTTTGGGATTTTGTAGATTGGGTTTAATTCGGCTAAAATTTTACCGAACCAAAACTTGGGATATCATGTCAAAAAACCAAATATCAGCCGATAGTGATATATTGAGAATAACACAACTTTGGCAATTTTACAGATATGAAATGGATATCGCAAGATTTTTCAGAGGATGGTGTATTATGGATCCGATACTGGTATTTTGCTTTGAAAATTAATGCTTCAATTGCAGTTGATGCTTTTTTGTAGATTGCACAATGACAAATATACAAAAAATTCGCCTCTCAAAAATTGTGGACTTCGTGCCTGAGTGTGGAATTTGGAGAGACTCAAAATTTGTTAGATGTGCTGATGTAATGTGCAGATTTTTGTGATGATGAAGTTTATAGCCATAATAATCACTTTCGCCAAATAGATGCAAACCTGCCGCCATTTGAAGAGATATTTTTGAGGGCAGCAAAAGGAATATGACGGTATTTTTGACGGTACTTTTGGTGTATGTGTGTTTTAGTATTAATAATATTAATGGGTTAAGACTAAAATTAAAGTCCCTGCATCTCTATTGTAGTGTCCCTTAGGTAATTTACAAAACACAGTTCGGTTTTATCAACCGGACTTAAGTAAACGACTTCCTGGTTGAAAATTCCCTTCAAAATTGAACGAAACCTTGAAGGGTTTTCTATTTTAATGGGAATATTTTTTCAGCTTTGAGATAGTGGAGCCCTATATCTCTTCTTAAATCCAACCGGTTGCCCTGCGGATCTTCCCGGGGGATGACGCGGATTTTGCCGTTGTCAAATGCGGCAATGAGTTTGTTTCGAAAACGTTCCGCCACTTCGCCGCGGCTGTCATCGGGTTTGATCTTCACGTTTGCATTCATCCACGCTACCCGGGTGCCGTCTGATTTAAATTGACCGTCTTCTGCCGAGCAGGTCATCGCTGACGGGATAATCTGGATGCCTTTTTTTCTGATATAGTTAAAATCGATTTCAACCGGTTCACCTTTTGTACAGGACCACGGATATCCTTTTTGACCGTCAGGGCCCCCGGGCCCGGTCACCAGCCCGGCGCAGATCGCCAGCTGGTCGTCTCTTACCTCCGGTTTTACCTCATCGAGTTTGCCCGCAAACATGGCCTCGATGAGTACCCCTAAATTTCTCAGTCGGCGGACGACCGGCTGGGCTTCGGGTTCACCCGGCCGAATATTTATTTCAGACACCCGAAGGTTGGTGGGTTGCTTGGCGTTATCCAGTGAGACAAAACAACCCGGATACAGAATGCACGGGCGCAAGTAGCCTTTTTCCTTCATTATATCAATAAGGGGTCTGGCGATGAGCTCTCCGGCTAATGCAATCAGCTCGGGGGTTTCCATCGGATGGGGTGAGATGGCGCCCATCCCGCCGGTGACCGGGTTCGTTTTGCTGGCCGGACCTTCAAATCGTTCCGGATAATCCATCGCCGTCGGCAGTATCTGGAAATTACCGTTTTTATCCACCAGGATCGTAAAACTGATCTCCACCCCGGACATCAGAGACTCGATTAACAGGGGCCATTTCCCTTTTCCGCCATACATTTTTTTATAATCGGGCTTATAATCTTTTATCAGCGTATCGTAAACTTCTCTGATCTCCCAGGAATTTAAAATAATTCGGGCGCCTTTTCCTCCGGCACTGTAAGGATATTTTAAAACCGACCCGCCGAATTTCTGAATATAGTCCAGACAGGTATGCAGCAGGGTTGCATAATCTTTTGCATCCACCCCTGCCCACGATGCTGCCACCGGAATGCCGGCTTCGCGGCACAGCTCTTTGCATTTGATCTTGTCCCCTTCTATAAAGGCGGCGGATTTTTTGAGCCCGACAACGCGATCACCAAAACCGGCCGCCTCCACTTCATCCACCAGGCCGTCAAATAAAAGCGCCTCCGGCATCGGGATGACATAATCGATGCTGCCGGTTTTCATTGCGTTGATGACAGCCTCTGCATATTCATCGTAGGAATTGCCGCTTGTTGGAATGAACTCAACCGGCCAGTTCATGGTTTCTGCAAATATGGGCATCGATGGGGTACCCCGAACAACGACACCTTGAAATGTGTCTTTATAAATGTCACTGGTGGCGGTGGAGACCACCAGAGCGCACAACAGGGTTCGGCCATCGGTTCCGGCAAAGGCAATTTTTTTCATTCGCTGTTCCTTT
>CBDUUO010000509.1:0-3088 GCA_965370395.1 uncultured bacterium | reverse complement strand
ATATGCCGCAATAAAAGCGCTGCGGTTTTTATCATGGCACCTTCACCCTGAAAAGCAGCGTATACAGCACCGGCGCGACACACAGGGTGAGCACGGTGCCGACGGCCAGGCCGAAGGCCAGGATGACGGCCAGAGAATAAAAAAGGGAATCCACCGATATAATCAGGGGCATCACGCCCAGTATGGTGGTGATGGTGGTCATTATAATGGGACGGAAACGCGATACGGCCGCCATGATCACGGCATCATAGGGTTCGCGGCCCGCAGCCCTTTCGGCGTCAATTTTATCGATCAGCACGATGCCGTTGTTGATAATGACCCCGGCCAGGCTGAGCAGTCCCAGCATTCCGAAAAAATCAAACGGCGCCCGCATGATATGCAGACCCATAAAACCGCCGACGAAGGCCATGGGAATGGTAATGAAAATGATCATGGGCCGCCGAATAGAATTGAACTGCCACACCAGAAGTAAAACAATACCGAAAAAAGAATGGGGCATCCAGCGGGTAAGTTTTTCCATGACCTCTGCCTGCGATTCTAGCTCGCCACCGACCTCCCACCAGTAGCCTTGTTTTAATTCCATTGCCTCAATCATGGGTTTGACGGCAGCCAGCAACTCGGGCGCTTTTAGATATTCATGCTTGAACTCAACCGTTACGCAGCGCTCCTGATTGCGGCGGGCGATGCGGCTAAAATCCCATATGCCTCTTATGTCCGCGATCTGGGTGATCGGCACATTGGTTCCGGTTGCAGGGGAGCGGATCATGACGTTCCAGAGGTCACTGAGAGCCTTGCGTTCTTCTTTTACTGCGCGGGATACCACCGGGATGGCGACATCCAATTCTCGATATTCGGTAACTTTAACCCCATCCATGTGCGCTTGAAGCGACAGGGCGGTCTCTTTTGAGGTCAGGCCGGCACGACGCGCACGGGCCTGGTCGACAACGATTTTGGCTATAAGGACTTTGTTTTCCCAGTCATTGCGCACATCCAGTGTGCCCGGCATGGCCTTTAATTCGCTGACGAGCTGATTGCCTTTTTCAAAAATATATGCGGGATCCAGGCCATAAAAACGGATTTCCACAAAGCCGGGTTCTTCCGAACCCATCCACATTTGTTTCACCCGGCCGGTGGCTTCCGGGACGTGATCGGCAAAATACTGCCGAACACGCTGGACCAGTTCCGGAACCGTATCGCTGGTCGCCGTGTTGACCACCACAAAAGCCACATGGGGATCCGGGTCCAGGGGTGAGAGCACCAGGAAAAACCGGGGCCCACCGGTGCCCACATAAGCGATGGTGCTGGTGATTTCCGGGTTTTTTTCTTTATCCGAAAGCCAGGTGGTTAGTCGCTGAACCACCGCATCGTTGGCCTCTATTTTATAACCGGCCGGCAAATCCACATAAACCAGAAACTGATTGCGCTCACTGGGCCCGAAAAACTCCCTTACCAGCAGCGAGGCAATGAATCCGCCGAAAATGATTAAGCCGATCGCCGCTGCCAGAACGATGAACCGCAGGTGCAGCATCTTTTCCAATATTTTAAGATAGATCTGGTAAAAGCGCCCTGAATAGGCATCCATCTCTGTTTCGCCGCTGGGAATTTCGGCGGATTCGGAAGCCTGTGGGGCATCTTTATCCTTCGGCTTGACCTTCATAAACCAGAAACACATGACCGGTGTCATGTACATGGAAAGAAACCAGGAGGACAACAGCAGCAGGATCACCACCATCGGCAGCGAGAAGGCATACTCACCGGTCTGGCCGTCGATCATTAACATGGGCACGAATGCCAGGATCGTCGTCAGTGATGAGGTCAGCAGCGGGATGGATAATGTTTGTCCGGTGGCCAGACAGGCTGCATTTTTTTCTTCACCCCTTTCGAGCCGGGAACGGATGTCTTCGGCGATGACGATGCCGTTGTCCACCAGCATCCCCAGGGCGATGATCGATGATGCAATCGAGACGCGTTCGAGTTCGATATCGAAAAATCGCATGGTAATGAGCCCCAGCAGCATGGTCATGGGCACAAAGGAACCCACGATCAACCCCGTGCGTACCCCTAAAAACAGCATCACCACGATCAACACGATGACCAGGGTCTGGTAGACATTGCTGAGTCCGCCATTTACGGCGGTTTCAACCAGATCCGGCTGGAAGGTGGCGTAATCCAGTACGTAGCCGATGGGAAGGTGGGATTCGAGATCTTCAAGTTTGTGTGTCAGGCGCTGACCGAAATCCACCGAATTGACCCCCGGTGTAATCGACACACTGATGACAATGGAGCGTTTGCCGTTGAAATACACCATATCTTTGGGCGGATCTTCGTAGCCGCGTTCGACCGACACGATGTGTTTCAGGCGGATGGTCTGCTGGGTGTCCGGTATGGTGATTTCAACATTTTCGATATCTTCAATGCTTTGAAAATTCCCGGTGGGTTCGACAATAATATCCTGATTGGCTGCATCAAACTTACCGCCGGGTAGCACCACATTCTGCTCCACCAGGGTGCCGACGACCTCTTCACCGGTAATGCCGAACTGGGCCAGCTTGGTTGTTGAGAAATTCAAAAAAACCTGTTCTGCATGAACGCCGTAGAGGTCGATTTTGCGAACACCATTGAGTTCATACAGCCGGTCGCGGATATCCCGGGCCACGATGCGCATTTCGGCCATCGAAAAACCGTCGGCCCACAGGGCGATGTCGGCAATCGCCACAAGCCCGAATTCGTCATTGACAAATGGTCCGATGGTTCCGGTCGGCAGCTCCGGTTTGATGTCGCTCATCTTGTTGCGAACCTTCTGCCAGACAAGATCAAGATCATCGATTTCGTCGCGGGTTTCAGCATGGATGACGGTGACGCCGTGTTTGGAATCCGACCAGATATCGTCGAGTTCCGGCAGGGTGCGCATCTGAGCCTCAAGCTTGCGGGTAACCAGTTCTTCCATATCAGCCGGTTTCATGCCGGGAAAAAAGGCGGTGACCACGATTTCACGGATAACGATCGGCGGATCTTCCTGCCGCGGGAAGTTAAAGAATTGAGTGATGCCCAGAAGGACGATTGTCGCAATGACAATCATCGTCAATCG
>CBDUUO010000508.1:0-3098 GCA_965370395.1 uncultured bacterium | reverse complement strand
CGGCAAATACCCAGGAAAAAAGCGATCGTTTGACGACAGGTATATCAGCCTTTTTCATTTCAATGCTCCTCTTTATCCCCGGTTTAGCTATCGTACACATGCAAACCAGCAGATTTTTAGCAGATTTTTAATCTGTAAATTATTACTATTAAATACGGCCCTTTGACAAGCAGAAATTCTTGAGATGTATGATTACGGCTTTTGATTTGTTTTGACAAAATAAACCGTAAAAGACTATATATATCAGTTTAAGTGGAATACCATATCATTGGGGAACCGCGTAATTTTATAGTAAAAAGCGGGCAGACGCCACATTTTAAACTGTATTTGGGGGATTTGGACCTATAATGGAAAGCGGTATATAGAGGTTGTTAAAAAAACGTTGCAGTATTGAAACGTTTTTTTTTACAACCGTACAAGCGCTTACACCCCAATTCCGTATTTCGGAACTTTATTATGGAAAGCGGTATAAAAGCCAATGGAATTTTTTTTATGCGTGATCGGAATGGTAATGATCGTTGAAGGGCTGCCGTATTTTGCTTTTCCGAATAAGATGAAAACCTGGGTTAGAAAAATTATCGTATCTCCGGACAGCTCTTTGAGAAGATTGGGTCTGGTGCTGATGGTGCTGGGTTTGTCCTTAGTTTACTTTGGACGGATGTAAATTTGATTTTAGACTTACTAAACCAATTGTTACATTGGTTTTATTTGTTCAATTGGTTTGATTGGTTAAAAACCATTTGAAAACCCATTTAACCAATAGAACGAATCCAACGAATCGAACGATTATTATGTACGCTCTATCCGATTATCATTACGAGCTGCCGGCGGAGCTGATCGCCCAGAAACCGGTTGACCCGAGGGATCAATCCAATCTTCTGGTAATGGACCGCCGGGCCGGGGAACTGTTTCATCATCGGTTTAATATACTGGACCATTTCCTGAGGCCGGGTGACGTGCTGGTTGTCAACAACACAGCAGTCATTCCGGGAAGGCTGGTGGGAAGAAAAGATAGCGGTGGAAAAGTCGAAGTTCTCATCTGCAGTTTTAACGGCAACTGTAATCCCCGAGCCATAAAAGCCCACCGGGTTTACGAATGTCTGGTTAAAGCTGCCAAACCGTTAAAGCCGGGGAGTACACTTTATTTCGACGAGGGGCTGAGTGCCAAAGTGATCGAGCGGTGCAATGGAACCTATATCATCAAATTTTATACCGATGGGGATTTTGAAATACTACTTGATCGCATCGGGCAAGTGCCCCTTCCGCCTTACATAAGGCGCAACCCGGAGCTGGAGCCGCCGTGTGATGATCGGGCCGCTTACCAGACCGTCTATGCTTCTGAAAAGGGAGCCATAGCTGCTCCCACCGCCGGTTTGCACTTTACACCCGAACTTCTTGAAAAACTGAAAGCCAAAGGAATTGCAATCGTTTCGCTTACATTGCACGTGGGTTATGGAACCTTTTTGCCGCTGCGGTCGGAAGATATTCGGTCCCATCACATGCCTTCGGAATCATATTCGATTGCCGTGCAAGCAGCAGATACGATTAATTCAGCCCGCAACGCCGGACATCGAGTGGTAGCGGTTGGAACCACCTGTGTTCGCACCCTTGAATATGCTTCCGATTCCGGTGGATATGTGCGGGCCGAAAACGGTTGCTGTGATCTGTTTATCTATCCGGGATATCGGTTTAAGGCTGTTGATGCAATGATTACCAACTTTCATCTTCCCCAATCAACGCTGTTAATGCTGGTTTCGGCCTTTGCCGGACGTGAAAACGTACTGAACGCTTACCGGGAAGCGATCAAGCGACGATATCGGTTTTATAGCTATGGAGATGCGATGCTGATTGCATGATGTTTGTTGTCCGTCGTCAGTTGTCCGTAGCAGCAAAAGCTGTTGAGCCAAAAAGGTGGTGACAACGGACAACGGACTACGGACCACGGACTACTGACTGATTATTACAGGCATAAGTAGGTTAAATTAATTGCAATGTTTAGTTTTGATATAGTAGCTCAATCTTCAACTACCCGCGCCAGAGCCGGTGTCATTCAGACCGCCCGCGGCAAAGTGGAGACGCCGGTTTTTATGCCGGTGGGCACTCAGGGTACGGTTAAATCGCTGACGCCCGAAGAACTTTTGTCGGCCGGAGCTCAGATTATTCTCGGCAATACCTATCATCTTTATCTCAGGCCGGGCTGCGATGTCATCGATCAATTTGACGGCCTTCACAGATTTATGAACTGGAGCGGTCCGATCCTAACAGACAGCGGCGGTTTTCAGATTTTTTCGCTGGCCAAGCTGGCTAAAATTTCTGAGGAGGGCGTGACCTTCCAATCGCATATCGATGGAACCCGTCATCTTTTGACACCTGAAAAGGCGGTTGAAATTCAAACCTGCCTGGGTTCGGATGTCATCATGTGCCTGGATAATTGTATTCAATACCCGGCCGAGCGCGAACCGACTCGCCAAGCGCTTGAAATCACCACCCGGTGGGCAGAGCGCTGTAAAGCCGCCTGGCAGGGCAGGTCAAATGGCAACGATGCACTGTTTGGTATCGTTCAGGGAGGAATGTTTAAAGATCTGCGGAAAACCGCTGCAGAATCTCTAATTCCTTTTGACTTTAGCGGCTTTGCGATCGGCGGATTGAGTGTCGGGGAGCCGGTGGAGATCATGCTGGAAATGGCTGATTATACCTTACCGAAACTGCCGCATGCAAAGCCCAAATATATGATGGGCGTGGGGACACCCGAAAACCTGATCGAACTGGTGGCGCTGGGAGCCGACATGTTCGATTGCGTTCTGCCGACCCGCAATGCCCGCAACGGGCAGGTTTTTAGTCAGCAAGGTACGCTGAACATCTGCAATGCGAAATACCGGTACGATAAGAATCCTTTAGAGCCCGGCTGCACGTGTTATACTTGCTCGAACTATTCCAGAGCGTATTTGCGCCATCTTTACATGGCCAAAGAGCTTCTGGCTTATCGTCTCAATACCCTTCACAATGTTTATTTTTTCCTGAATTTAATGAAGCAGGTGCGGGAGGCGATTGTAGAGGATGAATTTGAATCTTTTCGAAATAATTTTTATAGAAACCGT
>CBDUUO010000507.1:0-3100 GCA_965370395.1 uncultured bacterium | reverse complement strand
GTCGTTTTCTTGGCTGCTGTTTTTTTGACCGCGGATTTCTTCGCCTCGGCTTTCGGTGTGGCTTCTTTTTTAGCCTTGGGCTTAGCCTCTGTTTTCTTGGCTTTCGGTGCGGCAGCCTTCTTCGCCTCCGCCTTTGCCTCAGGCTTTTTGGCTTCTTTTTTCTTTACCGCGGTTTTTGGGGTCTCCGGTTTTTTTACATCAACCCTGGCTGCTGTTTCCCTGGCCTCCGCTTTTTCGGCGGTAGGCTTCTTGGCTTCGGTTTCGGGTTCGGTCTTTTCAGGGGCCTTTATCGTTTTGGCTTTAATGCCGTCGATTTTAACCGCTGTATATTGCTGGCGGTGTCCGCGCTTACGGCGATAGCGTTTGCGACGTTTATACTTAAAAACAATAATCTTTTTGGATTTGCCCTGTTCAACAATATGCCCCTCAACCGATGCATCATCCAGAACGGGCTGACCGATACTGACAGTATCGCCATCAGAAATCATCAACACCTGGTCAAAAGTGACCGTACTGCCGACATCACCGGGGATCTTTTCAACCCGCAAGGTTTCACCTTCTTCAACTTTATATTGTTTTCCGCCTGAAGTCACTACCGCGTACATCGAATTGGCCTCCTTAGATATTTCCTCGATTTTAAAACTCAAAAATATCAATCTTTTGGATAAATTTGTCAAGAAAAAGTTGAATTTTCTTTCAAATTAGACATATTATTAAATGGTCATATATTTTATGTAAACCATATTGCGTAGCCGGCGCACCGCATAAAGTCCTGAACAGACCGCAGGGGAAAATGAACTGACAATGAATATCAATTCATTTCAACCCGAAACCGCATATACGAATGACAATGGAGGTTCACTTGGATAATGTTTTACAGCACAAACTGATTCACTGGGATAGCAGGTTGAAAACCGCGACAAACCAGAAACTGTTAGGAGAAGAGCCGCTTTCAATTCGCATTGAAGGGAACCCCTATGCCGTGGTGATGCGCACACCGGGTGATGAAATCGCTCATGTGGCCGGCTTCTGCCTGACCGAAGGAATTATCGATACCCCGGATGATTTGACGTCCATTGGATTTTGCGAAGATGATGACAGCAATGTTGTGACGGTAACGCTGACGCCATCCCGACGCGAACAAATATCGGATATATTGGATCGACGGGGTTTTATCAGTCAGACCAGCTGCGGCCTCTGCGGCAAGGAGCTGGTCAAAGACCTTTTTCAGATCATTAAACCATTGGGTGACAGGCACCCAATTGACATTAAAAAAGCCCTGACCTCTTTGCAAACGCTTCCCGATATCCAGCCCTTACGCATGCAGACCCTGACCTCCCACGCAGCGGCGATTTATGGTGCCGGCCTGGAACTATTAGCAGTTGCTGAAGATGTGGGGCGCCATAATGCCCTTGATAAGGCCATCGGCAAAATTTTTTTTGACCGCCGGCTCGACCAGGCCGAGCTTCTAATCCTCTCGTCCCGTATCAGCTATGAATTGGTCCAGAAATCCGCCCGGGCGCGCATTCCGATTATCCTGGCCCATTCCCGCCCCACGGCTCTGGCCGTGGAGCTGGCTGCCAGCCTCAACATCACCCTGGCATCATTGGATGATGAGGATACCGGGCTGTATGTTTTCTGCGGTGAACAGCGATTATTCAATTAGCCACAGACGCACACGGACATACACGGACAATTTCATATTCTGACGACACTATAACTGAATGAACTGCTGACAGCCTGGGAGCCCATAATAGACCCCTCCGAAGCATAGTTACGCATAAATACACCAGCCATACAAATCGCTGATTGTTTTTAATATCCAGCGAAGCGGGATGACAGTTTTTGGCCGAGCAATGTCGCTCGGCCAGAATTTCTGTGTGGGTCTGTGTCTAATTTGAAACAATAGTTAAGGTGGAGGAGTTCAGGACCTGCCGGATCCGGACGAACAGTCACAGTCAGGACCGCAATCGGATATCACCGCCAGCGGTTCCGGTTGTGTCTGTTTATGCTCATGTTCGATTTCTTCCTGCGGCCCTGCCGGTTTGAAGCGCGCCTTGATGGCGCTCCAGATGGGTTTCAGCGACATTCCCAGAATAACGAGGGCGCCGATCAACCCGGCCCATCCCGGCACAATTTCCGAAGCCTGGCCCACCATGGCCTGGGCGGAAATCCCGAAGGACGCATAAACCTGATCAACGATCAGGCCAAATAAAACAGCGCAGATGGCAATGGATGCCAGATAAATGGCGGTGGCCCGCTTGCCCAGGACGCCGGTCAGAACCGTTAAAGATGCTATGTTTGTCGCCGGTCCGGCTAAAAGAAATACCAGGGCTGCACCCGGACTGACCCCTTTTAAAATCAGGGCCGCGGCAATCGGTGTGGAGGCCGTCGCACAGATATACAACGGGATGCCGATCGCCAGCATCAGCAGCATGGCCGGGAGACCGGAACCCAGATATTTACCAAAAATATCCGGCGGGACAAGCACGGTAATCAATCCGGCCAAAACAATCCCCACAAGGAACCACCCGGCCAGATCTTCCCAGAGATCACCGATGGCAAACCGCATACCGGCAGCAAGTTTCTGCCAGAAGCTATGATGCCGCCGGTGTTCTTCAGGGGCGCAGTTTTGTCCATCACAGCAGCCATCCACCGGACAACTGAGATCCGGCACAATATGGGTTGTTTCGTTTTCTGAGCCAAAAAGATTCTCAGTGATTCCCGCAACCGCGGCGGTAACAAAGGCAACCACCGGACGGGCAATCGTCATGATTGGATCCAGCAGGGCGTAGGTAATGGAAATGGAATCCACACCGGATTCCGGAGTTGAAATCAAAAAAGCAGTGGTGGCACCATTGCTGGCACCCTGTTTGCGCAGCGACACGGCTGCGGGAAGCACACCGCATGATCACAACGGAATCGGTATTCCAAAAAAGGCGGATTTAATAACGGATTTAAAACGACCTTGCCCCAGATGCTTGGCAATCGAATTCGGATTTAAAAATACCCGTAAAATCCCGGCCACCAGCAATCCGAACAAAATGTAAACCGAAGCATCAACCAGCAAATCCCAACTTGCAAGCAAAATCTCGATAAT
>CBDUUO010000506.1:0-3106 GCA_965370395.1 uncultured bacterium | reverse complement strand
ATTATGGAAAAAGAACCAATAATCGAATTTAAAGGTGTGACCAAACGATTCGACGTGAGGACCATTCTGGATAAGGTCGACTTTAAAATTTATGAGGGCGAAGTGACCACCCTGATCGGATTGAGCGGTACGGGCAAGAGCGTGACGCTCAAGCACATTATCGGACTGCTCAAACCCGATGAGGGTCAAGTTCTGTACCGGGGCCAGCCCATCGATCAAATGAGCAAAAAAGAATGGAACGCATACATCGGTCAGGTCAGTTATATGTTTCAGAACAATGCCCTTTTTGACTCGATGACGGTTGTTGAAAATGTGGCCCTGCCACTGCATCAGACCACCCATCTGAGCAAAAAGGAAATTACAGATAAGGCCATGGCCAGCCTTGAACAGACCGACCTGACCGAGGTGTTTGATAAATACCCGTCTGAATTGTCAGGCGGTATGCAGAAGCGGGCCGCCCTGGCCCGGGCGCTGGTAACCGATCCGTCCCTGGTGCTCTTCGATGAGCCCACCACCGGCCAGGACCCCATCCGTAAAAATGCGATCCTGGGCATGGTGGCGGAATATCAACGCCGCTTTGGTTTTACCGCTCTTTTGATCAGCCATGAAATTCCGGATGTCTATTTTATCTCCAATCGCATTCTGGCGCTCTACGATAAGAAAATCGTCTTCCAGGGCCCCCCGGATGAATTCGAGGAGTTTGAACATCCGTTCCGTGAAGAAATCCTGACGAGCCTTGAAAATTTTCAGGCCGACATCAGCGGATTTTACTCCAAGCGTCACTTCAAGGTTCGCTACCAGACCGATTTGAGCAAGCGCCATCCGGATGCCATGTATGCGGTTGCCGCCTTTGCCGTCGATGATCTGGATACCATCATCGAACATTTGGGACATGATGCCGGCCAGGAGATCATCCGGGCCTTAGGTTCCTACATTAATAAACACTTTGGTGCCGTCGGGGGATTTTCCTCCCGGCAGACCATTAATGAATATGCCACCGTACTGCCCTACTCGGATCTGGAAGAGGGCGAGCGCATTATGGCGGACTTTAAAAAGGATTTTCGGGAACATGGTTTGCCCGACATCCAGTCCTTGGCAGAGGATGAAGCGGTAGCCGAAGATGGGTTCGAGTTCAACATCCTTGCCGGGCTGGCCCAGGGCAAACCCCAGATTGAAATCGAATCGGTTATGGAATTTGCGCGTTTTAATCAAAAACCAATTGCACGCTTTCAATGTAAACGTGGAGGTAAGACGCAATGAAAAAGTATACCCAGGAAACAGTCGTTGGAATTTTTGTGGTCATCGGTTTATTTGCCATCGCTTACATGACCGTAAAACTTGGCAATGTCGGCTTTATTGGAGAACAATCCTATTCCCTGTTTGCCAAGTACACCTCGGTGAGCGGTCTCAGGGTCGGCAGCCCCGTGAATATGCTCGGTCTCGAGATCGGCCGGGTGGAGTCTTTTGAAATGGACCAGGAAAACCAGGTGGCGATCGTCGAATTCAAAATTAATAACGGTATCGAAATCTTCGATGATGCCATTGCCTCCATCAAGACCGAGGGGTTAATCGGCGACAAATTAGTCAGCATCGATGCCGGCGGCGGCGGTGACCTGCTGGCAGACGGTGATATCATTACCGATACCGAATCACCGACCGATATCATGGACCTGATCAGTAAATATGCGTTCGGCGATGTCGGTGGTGAGGAAGAATAGGGTCGGGTGTCGAACCGCTCAATTTTGGATTTTTGATTGCGGATTGCGGATTAAATCAATCGCAGAATGCAGCAATAAAATTCAAAACAGGAAGAGCGAAAATCCAAATCCTGAATTCTAAAATCCAAATTCGACTCGACTGAGCTCGTCGCAGGCTAAAATCTAAAATCTCTTAGGGGGGAAAGACAGATGAAAAGGAAACGTATCGGACTGAATATAATCATACTGCTTGCTGTTTTATTGATCTTGCCGTTGCCGGTTTTTGCCGCAGGTGCCAAAGCCACTATTGAAGGGCAAATCAGCAAGATGCTGGCAAAAATGCAGACACCGGAATTTAAAGCGTTGCAGAAAGACGGCAAATTGACCGAGATCAGCAAAATCATTAATGATGTATTTGATTATCAGGAGCTGTCGCGGCGCACCCTCGGGCGTGAATGGAAAAAATTCAAGCCGGATCAGCAAAAAGAATTTGTAAGTCTTTTCGAGGAACTTCTGGAAAATATTTATGCGGACCGCATTTTAGCCTATACCAATGAGAAAATTACGTTCGGCAAAGAGACCGAACTCAAGAAGGGCAGGGTGGAAGTTGAAAGCTATATTATTACGAAAGATAATAAAAAGGTCCCCTTGTTTTACCGGATGACGGATAAAAGCGGTCAATGGCGGGTTTACGATGTGGTGATTGAAGGGGTCAGCATGGTCAAAAACTATCGCGGTCAGTTCCGGGAGATCCTTTCAAAAAAGAAGCCGGAAGACCTGCTGCAAACCCTGAGAGGAAAAGTCAACAAAAAGCCGGCCAGCTAAGATTCCCGGCGTGACAACTTCCGGTAAAATTTGAAAATTAGAGGGAGCGGATTCAACATGTAAAAGCTGAAAGGAGTGAAACCAGTGAAAAAATTATTGGCTGCAGCGGTAATGTTGGCTTTTTTTTTGATCATCGGGGTTGATAGGCCCGCTTTTGCAATGGACCGTGAACCGGGGGTCTATCTGGCCCAGCAGAGTCAGGAAGAAGCAGCTGAAGAAGCTGAAGAAGCTGTAGAAGATGAAGACGATGAAGACTACGAAGACGATGACGAATATGACGATGATGTCGTCCAGATTAACGACCCGCTGTTCCGGCTAAATCATGAGTTTTACTTATTCAATGATGCCATGTACGTCGCGATCATTAAGCCGGCGGCCAAAGCTTACAGTACGGTCATACCGGAAGAGATCAGGCTATCCGCTAGAAATTTCTTTTACAACCTGCGCTTTCCCATCCGTTTCGTCAACTGCCTGCTGCAGGCCAAAGGCGCTAAGGCCATGGATGAATTTGCCACCTTTTTTCTTAACTCCACCGTCGGCTTTGCGGGCATCCAGACGCCGGCTTCCTATTACGAGAGTCTGCC
>CBDUUO010000505.1:0-3110 GCA_965370395.1 uncultured bacterium | reverse complement strand
CAAGGCGCCCGTCTTATTTGGCTTCGTCATTATGCTCAAAAAGCCCTTGCTGGCTCCCAGTGCGGTTCTATATCTTTCGCTGATCTATTTATTGCCCATCGGCCTGATCGCGCGATTCGGTGCCGCGGCCTTAAACAAAATAGCCGCAAAACTCGCCGATTTTTCTACCGGTTTTTCGATACTCATTCACATTGCATTGCTTTATTCGGCTTTGCACCTGTGGTCCGGAATGAGCGACTATCGGGTTCTGGTGGTCAAGCTCACCTTGATTGCGGTGATGGTGACCCTGAGTTTAAACGTGATCAACGGTTATATGGGTGAGTTTTCATGTTCTCATCCCGGGTTTATGGCTCTGGGTGCTTATGCGGCTTCGACCTTTACGGTTTCCCTTTTTGTCGACGACAAACTCTTTGGCGCAGCCGTGCTCCCGGCAGCCATCGGGCCTTTCTTTTTTCCGATCGCACTGTTTGTGGGCGGAGTGGCAGCATCCATCGGCGCGATGATCGTGGCCATACCTTCATTTCGAACCCGGGGTGATTATCTGGCGATTATCTCACTGGCATTTATGTTTATCGTTAAAAGTTTAATTGAAAATCTTGAAGTCGTCGGAGGGCCCCGCGGGTTGGCCAGTCAGCCGGACTGGGCGAATTTACCGACCGTTTTCCTGATCACGGTGATCTGCATATGGATTATTAATAATTTTGTACGATCCACTCTGGGAAAAGCGCTCAACGCGGTGCGCGATAACGAGATGGCGGCGAATGCCATGACCGTTAACACGCGGCGCACCAAATTCGTGGCATTTCTGTTTGCCGCGTTCTGGGCGGGGGTCGCCGGCGGGCTGTTTGCGCATGTGCTTCGATATATCAATCCCAGTACGTTTGGTATCCAAAAGCTGGCCGAAGTTTTGGCCATGGTTTATTTTGGGGGTTTGAACTCCGTATACGGCGCCATTGTGGGCGCCGTCAGTATCAGTTTGCTGGGAGAGGTCTTGCGGCCGCTGGAAATTTTTAAATGGATTATCATTCCTTTGCTCCTGATACTGGTGATGATTTTCAGGCCAACGGGTTTAATTGCCTTCAAGGAGTTTGACGTCAGGCAACTGATTCAGCCTAAAAAATAACGAATTAGGTCTAATTGCTTTTTTAAACATAACCCGGATCCGCCGAAGGCGGAGAACAAATTGCCACAAAGGCACCAAGACACAAAGAGAAACGCGTAACTTTTTGGTTAATATTCATCTTTGCGTCTTTGTGTCTTGGTGGCGTAAATGTTTTTCTACAAAATGCAAAAAAATAATTTCTAAGGTACTAATTAAGCGACAAACGCGCAATGCAGAAGAGGTGTAGCATGTCATTATTAAGGGTTGAGAAGATGACCCACTTTTTTGGTGGCCTGCGGGCGGTGCACAATTATGATCTTGAAATCGGACCGGGCCAGGTTCAAGGGCTCATCGGTCCCAATGGCGCCGGCAAAACAACGATTTTCAACCTCATCACTGGAATTTACAATCCCGGCGAAGGCCGTATCTTTCTGGAAGATAACAAGTTAAACGGCCTATCGCCGCACGAAATTGCAGCCATGGGTATCGGCCGTACGTTTCAAAACATGCTTCTGTGGCGGCATATGACCGTCCTTGAGCATGTCAAGATGGCCCGTTATTCCAAGATCGGCTACGGACTCCTGGGTGCATTTTTCGGGACCCCCCGTCGAAATCGCGAAGAGGCCGAAAGCGAAGAGAAAGCTTACAGTCTCTTAAAAATGTTCGGCGTCGATCAATTTGCGGATCAGTGGGTGCCGAATCTGCCCTATGGCGCCCAGCGGCGGGTCGAAATGGCCCGGGCCCTGGCCATGGAGCCCAAAGTACTGTTTCTGGACGAGCCCACCGCCGGTATGAATCCCGAAGAGCTGGTTCAGATGATGGGAATCATACGCAAAATCAATGAAAAATTTGAGCTGGCCATATTCCTCATCGAGCACCGCATGAAAGTGGTCATGGAGCTATGCGAAAGAATCCAGACGCTGGTTTTTGGAGAAGTGATTGCGGAAGGCACGCCGGAAGAAATTCAAAACAACCCCAAGGTCATTGATGCGTATTTGGGCAAGGAGATCATAGAGTAATGTTGTTATCCGTCGAAGAGTTACGCGTTTCCTATGGCAATATTAAGGCGCTGCACGGCCTGAATTTCGAAATTGACGAAGGCGAAATCGTCTGCATAATCGGTGCCAATGGTGCCGGTAAAAGCACGACGCTTAAAGCCATTTCCCGCATGGTGCCCGCAGAAGACGGCTCTAAGATGACATTTGAAGGGAAAAACTTGCTTGACTATGCTGCCGATAAGGTGGTCAGCCAGCTGGGCATTTCACATGTCCCGGAGGGCCGGCGCCTGTTCGATAATCTGACGGTAATGGAAAATATGCAGCTGGCCTGTTTTGCCAGAAAAGATAAAGATCAGATCAAAGCAGATATCCAGCGTGTCTTTTCGATTTTTCCGCGTCTGGATGAGCGGCAGACCCAGAAAGCCGGCACACTCAGCGGCGGTGAGCAGCAGATGCTGGCGGTTGGCAGAGCCTATATGAGCGGACGCAAAGTTATGCTGCTGGATGAGCCCTCCATGGGCCTGGCGCCCCTTTTGATGATGAGTTTGTTTGATGCGTTAAAAGAAATCAATAAAGAAGGGACCACTATTTTGCTGGTGGAGCAAAATGCCCGTCTGGCCCTCCAATTTGCCCAGCGAGGGTATGTGCTGGAAAACGGCAACCTGTTGTTGGAAGGACCTTCGCAAGAGCTGCTGGAGGATCCGGAAGTCAAGAAAGCCTACCTTGGTGGTTAATCAAATTTTTTTTGTTCGTGTCGCAATTCTGCCGGTGGATAAAAATATCGAATATCGAACAAGGAATGTCGAATTTCGAAGGCTGGAATCGCTCGCCCAGCGCAGGCGGCGCGTGCCATTCTGTCTTTTTATATAATTAAAATTTAATTACAGAGCCGAATAAATATAGCCTTTATTTGGGAAAAAAATTAGACTCTTTTGTTAACTTTATTTCACAGTAATGATGAATTCGTAAAAAGTCTGCCAAGCTGTCATTGCGAGCGCAGCGAAGCAATC
>CBDUUO010000504.1:0-3123 GCA_965370395.1 uncultured bacterium | reverse complement strand
GCCCATCATACCACGGCCCATCATACCGTAACCGCCTCGGCCCCGGGAACCCATCATTCCATATCCGCCGCCAAATCCCTTGCCAATGTCAGGACTGATCTTTCTCATTTTAAGAAAATGATTCAGGCGCTTTTGATCAAATTCAGCCTTAAACTTCGATATTTCTTTTTGCAGGCCGGCGGCTATCTTGTTGTCCGGATTTTCTTTTGCAAGTTCACTTCTGAGTTCCAGACTTTTTTGATACATTTTACTTCTGAGTTCTTGTGTGGCTTTAAAAAACTCGAAGCGTTCTTTTTCCAGTTTTTGGTTGTCTTCTTCACTCAAATTCCCCCAATATCCGAATCCGGGTTCTTCATAACCTCCATGATGCCAACCGGACATGTGATTCCCCCAGCCATAATGATGACCGTACCCCATGCCCCAATCGGCCGATGCAGAAGCAGTAAATCCTAAAAATGCGACGATGGCCAGTATGCGTATAATTTTAATAAAATCCGTATGTCTCATTTTTTTTCTCCCTTTTTATCATCTTTGTTGCACAGAAATAATAATCACTATTTGCTTAATTCATGTTTTATTAACTGGTAAGATTAATGCGTACACGTAAAAAGAGTTCGACGAAGAAATGAGAATGTAGAGTGCTGCAGCCTTTATGTAACCAGATAGTTGCGCATCATCCCCATATCCTCGTGTTCAAGATTGTGGCAATGATATAGAAATTGACGTCGATTGATCATTATTCAAACCCTCTCAATTGGCATGGATCGCGCGCTCATGATCACGCGTTTGACCAGAGGGGTCAGCGTCTGTCCGGCGGCCATTCGGTTGGCCAGATAGCGCATCAGAAAAATGGCTGAAACCAGTCCCGTTAACGTAAACACCACCATTGCCAGTGATGGATTCAAGCCCAGGGCTTTTGATAGGGGATCGGCTGAAAATGCACCCAGAAAAATTCCCAATACCGGAATCAGATATACAATCGCCGTGCATTTGAGTTTGGTTTTGGTGCTCAAATACAGTTCCACCTCATCACCTTTTTTAGCCCGGGCCGTATTTTGAGCTTTAACCACCATCTGGTCACCGCCTTCGACCATGCTGCAATGATGATGACTGTCGCAGCTGGCACAGGCGCTGGAACGCTTGGTTTTTACCCAGGCCCATCCCGGTTCCACTTTTTCAACGGTGCCGCGTTCTGCTGACATTATTCACCTCGTTATTTCTTATACGCTCTTAGTAGAGCAAAGAGTGTGCCTGATTTTTTCTATGAAAGGTAATCTTTAAGCTATCGCTTAATGTAGTAACGATAGGCCTGTTTTCAAGCTCGCTATGTGTTTATTATCATTGAAATACTTTTAATCATCCGTTTCAGGGCTTTAATAGCATGCTGCAAAAGCAAGAGGATCACAATAGATGATATCAGGAAAGTCCGGATAATATCGCCTGGAAAGCGGGTATTTTTTATGCGGGTTGAATATTTATACTTGGATACTTATTACCCGATTCCATACCAACCTCGGGTAATCTATCAGATCGTTCCACCCAACCAACGGAAGTCAGGTGGACTCGCGAGGCCCCGCAATCGCGGGACTTCACATCTCATTATATGATGTCGCTGTGTTCAGCGGGCGGGTTTTCCAAATAGAAAAGGATCTTAACTTGATTAGCGATGGATGTTTTTATTCGCCGCTTCCCAAATGCGCTTGTATTCTGAACGAACGCTTTTAGCAATCTTATTCATTAGATCTAAGGGGAGCGAAAGCGCGATGATCAAATCCTGGACGTCCGCGAGATCGCGCATGCGATGGCCCGCACTTAGTCCGAAGGCCAGTTTCAGTTCAATCAGTTTTTCAAGAGTGATTACCCGGACATTATCTTCTTCCACCGTTTGGCCTTCAGGGTCAGGAAATGCGACCGGTTTGGGTAAACCATCGCCGGGAAATTCGCCGGCGGTAATGACCTCGATTTTGACATTGGTTTCAGTGTCGCGAAACGATTTCTCGGCTCCGGGAAAATCTAAAATGTATCCACGGCCGACAAGTTTTCTCCGAAAGCGTGCCAAACCGTTCGGGGTTAATAGAATATCAACATCAAGGGTCATGCACACATAGCCGTGCGCGGCTAAAGCCATACCCTCAATAACGGCATAAGGAATGCCTTCACTTTCCAGCCGTTCAGTCAGACGTTGCATGGTTTCAAAGACAATACCTTTTTTCATAAAAAAGTCACCTGCTAATGTTAGGATATCGCCGAATGCTTTGCTTTTTCTTTCCGGCGAAGAACTCGATGTTAGGTTTGTGTTTCTCATATCTGCAAAAATACCAAATCAACAGTTATATGGTCAACTTTTCAGACGGAGGCACTCGGACCCAATAGCGGGTTTTCCCAGCGCAAACCGGGAAAGCGGCCGAAATCACCGTCTGTGGAACAAAGAATCAATCCATGCTCAATCGCAAGGGCTGCCAGATGGGCATCCGGAATCAGATTTGCTCGCAAACTCTGGTCAATCAATAGTGTTTTCAGAGCTTCACGATGGTGTTCCGTGGGTTGTGGAATCCAAACCGGCGAACAATCTAACCACTCTTCGACCTGTTGCCACGCTTTATCGACGGTCTCGGGGTGCTCGAAAATCCGCGGATTGGTTACCAGGCGAATGAAGGCGAGAAGGCTGGGCCAGGGCAGCCCGACGGATGCAGTACCGCTCAGCCGCCCATCAAGCCACATCCGGGCACCGGCATGCTGCGGAAAGGTGTTGACATGAGCATATATAAGCAGATTGGCATCGATCAGAATCACCGGAAATCCTCACCTTCCGCGATGGCAAGGGCCTCGGAGACATCGTCGAGGCTGCCCACGTAACAACGCCCAAGCGATACGGACTTTGTTTTATAGGGCTTAAGGGATCGGGGCGGACGGGTCATTTCCTTAAGACCCTGCCGTAAAGCTTCGTTGACCAGCGCTTTGTAACTAAACTTCCAGGTTTTGCGGATTCGCTCCAAAGCCGCTGCAACATCATCGTCTATGGTAAGTGTCGTTCTCATGCATCAAAACATAATATAATTGATGCGTTGATGTCAACCTTTAATAAATTCTCAGCCCGTTTAATCGGTTTCAGGTTTCGGGTGT
>CBDUUO010000503.1:0-3123 GCA_965370395.1 uncultured bacterium | reverse complement strand
TTCGGAACCCGGCACACGAAAGCAACCGACTCACTGATACACGACTTTTCTACTTCTTAGGCTTTTTCTCAGATTCTTCTGCCTGGGATGCTGCGATAGCCGCAGCTGCGCCGGCCTCAATCAGTTTTTTATTCGGCCTACCACTTGTTACAGTGTCTTCTCCGAGGTTGTCGCCGTTAGCAGCTCCGGTGACTTCCGGCGGGAGATAAACAGTAACATTTCGATGGGCAAATTCGATGCCCTCTGCTCTAAAACGCTCCTGGATACGCCTGTAAACCTCGCGTCGCACAACAAATTGATCCCCCGGTTTGGTCTTAAACTTCACCCGTAAAATCATGGCCGAATCATCCATCTCTCTGACACCCTGGGATTTAATTGGGCTGAGCAATACCGAACCGATTTCTTCATTTTGTTCCAATTCTCTGCTCATCTTCTTGACAATTTTTCTGATTTTATCGATATCCGCATCATAGCGAACACGAACATCAAGCTTGGTGATGATGTAATCGCGGCTGAAATTTTGGACCGATCCCATATCACCAAAAGGTATGGTGTATACCATACCGCGTGGATGCCGAAGCCTTAAGGAGCGTAAAGATATATGTTCCACCATGCCCTTGGTGCCGGCAGTTTCAATATAGTCACCGACCCGGAAAGCATCATCCATCAGAAAAAAGACTCCGGAAAGAATGTCTCTCACCAGGGTCTGGGACCCGAAGCCTACGGCGAGACCCAGGATACCCGCCCCGGCAAGCAGAGGCCCTATATTAATCCCAATGGCGTTCAGGGTGATCAGGATAACGATCACCCCAATCAACACAAGGATAACTTTGCGCAGAAGGGTCAAGAGAGTTCCCTTGCGTGATCCTTCGGCCCCTTCTTCCATATCTTCCATGTCTTGTTCGGATTGAGGGCGGTCCTCCTCGAGCTTTCGGTCAATGATGGTTCGGCAAATTTCCCAAACCACATAAGCCAACAGAAGGGTTGCAAAGATGCTCAAGGCAGACTGGACTATAGAACGACCCAGCGGTAGATCCAGCCCCCACAGATTCATCACCCACAAAAACAGCGCGCAGCCGATGAGAATGCCCATCAGGTTTCGAATCAGCGCCAAATTATTTTATAGGATTTCAGCTGCCCGGCTCGGAGGCAGTCCGAACTGCCGCTTGAATTCCCGGCTGAACTGTGATGGGTTATTATAGCCCACCTTGTATGCTGCCTCACTCGCGCTCAGGCCGTTGCTGACGATCATCAACCGCGCCTGGTGGAGCCGGATTTTTTTCAGGTACTGAATCGGCGACTGCCCGACAATCTTCTCAAAGGCGTGGTGCAGCGTTGAATTGCCCATACCGGCGAACCTGGCAATGGATGAAATGTCGAGCGACTGATTGTAGTTATTCTGCAGAAACCGAACTATTCGGGCGATACGGTGTGAGCCGCTGTCACGCAAAGCGAGGGCGCGTAAAAACGAACCCTGCTCCCCCCTGAGAATGTGGTAGAGTATTTCCCTCACGGCTCCCGGTCCCAATATACGGCGGCCTACTGGATTTTCGAGTGCACGTAACAAGCGCACGACAGCATTCAGCAGGTCATCGTTCATCGGTGAGGCGTATATGGCCTGTGTCGGGTTTATCTTTGCTTCAGGCCGGTGTTCTTTTTCGGCCATCTCAAGCAGCAGTTTTCCGACCATTGACACGTCAATTTCAAGCGCCAACGACAGAAAAGGCTCTTTGGGGCTCGCCACGACAATCTCAGCCTCAAGCGGCATGGGAAGCGCGACCACAAGGTAATGCATAGGATCGTAGACAATAGGGTCATCGGCCACATAAACATGCTTCCTTCCCTGGGCAACGACACAGATACAGGGCACATAGTGAAGGGGGAACCTGGGCACGGGCTGGCTGCTGCGGCCTATTACAAGTCCCGGCCATTCGGTCTCTGTTATACCCTCCTTCACGGCATATTTCTCAATGAGTGGCACGAGCGTATTTCGCGCAGAGGTGTAAGTAGGACTGGAAACATTCGTCGTCGATCCGTTTTTCATCGTTTTGACTCCTTGTTTAAGAATGGGCAGGATTGTGCAAATCTTTCGCAGTTTTTGACTAACACTGAGTCTCCAATCAATGATAAAGTCGCTGCCATGGTAAAGATCAGAAGTGATTCCGGAGGCTCTCCGGCAGCAGGTCCGAAGTTGGGGCCGTCAAGGCTCGCCAGGGCGGGAAAAGAGGACAAAAACGGAGAGGGCTATTTTGCCGAGGCCACCGCCAAAATCCGCTCTGCTGTCGGCGGTGAAGGTGAAGGAACTATCCCCGTCATCGGTGTCGGCGGCTGGCGGACCCCCGCTATCATGCAAAAGCACCTCGCAACTACCTGTGATGCTTTCGCAATCTCGCGTCCCATCCTGCAAGATCCGAGCGTTGTCAATAAGTGGATGGAGAACCCCGAACACCTCACCGGCTGTGTTTCCTGTAACAAGTGCCAACAGAAGATAGAAGGGATGATTGTCTGCAGAAGGGATGCATAATGGGAAAAACAAAACTGATTAACAGAAGAGTTTTCTGCAAATTTCTCATTGGCATTCTGTTTGCTCCCAAATTGTATGCCAGGCAAAATCAACCTTTGCAAATCGCCCAAGGGAGAAAACAGTTAATTCAAAAGGAAGGAAACGACATTTTAGTGCTGTATTATTCACTCAGCGGAAAAACCGAGATAATGGCTAAGGCAATCGCATCCCGTTATCAGGCTGATCTGATTGAAATCGAAGCGGAAGAATACAGCAACGATATCATAGGCTCGACCCGCGCCAACGCCGCTGCCTGGACTGAAGAAAGAAATTCGACAATCGATCCTGGAATTATCGATTTGAACCGCTATCGATTTATTTTTTTAGGGTCTCCAATTTGGTGGTATCGCCCTGCTGTGCCTTTATGGACTTTTGTTGTTAAAAACAACTTTCAAAGTCAGAATATCGTACTTTTTAATACATTCAACAGCCGTTTTAAAGACAAGTATATAAATGAATTTTCAGACTTGTTACAATCAAAAAGAGGGAATCTGAGCGATCATATTTTTATAAGACGCGGTCGCTGGTATAATCAACTTGATCAAAATGAGCTGGTCGAA
>CBDUUO010000502.1:0-3143 GCA_965370395.1 uncultured bacterium | reverse complement strand
CAATGACTTTTGAAAGATTCGCTAAGTCAATCGGAACATATTTTTGACAATTACTCTAACAATTGCCTGCTCATGCCAAATCGTTTTTCAAAACCGCTTTCTTATCTTTCGGTCCTAGAATGGATCTCAAAAAAACCCTTGGTCGTAGTGGTATGTTTTTCAGCGATTACAGTTTTTTTTGTGCTGCAAATTCCCAAACTCTCCTTTCGTACGTCTATTTATGATCTTTTAATTGAGAACCTTCCTGAAACCATTCAGTATGCTAAAGTTAAAGAAGTTTTTGGTTCCGATGAGATTATTCGGGTTGTGGTCAAAGCAAAGCATATATTTGACTACGCCACTTTCAGAAAAATCGAGGCCCTCTCTGAAGCCTTTGGCCGTATCGAGGGAGTGAAAAGAGCCATCAGCCTGCCGATCATCAAGAAAAAAGTGGATCCTGGCGGGAAGTGGACTATCGAGGAATTCGCGAAAGTCGCAGCACCCGTCGAATTGTTTAACAAAAATTTGATATCGGTTGATAAAAAGATTAGCGCAATTACACTGGTCCTGGAAAATGAAGCGGTACATGCAAGCGTCATCCGGAAATTAAACGATATTATCAGCAAAGAGTCCGGTACCCTTTCTATTTATCAGATCGGGATGCCCTTGGTCTCACAAGCGCTTGTCACTTACACGATAAAGGATTTTCAAACACTCCCCATTTTAACCCTCGCTCTGATTGCCCTGGTTTTTTATATTTTGTTCCGAAACCCAGTGCGCGTGCTACTACCGCTGATGGTTGTGCTGGTTGTGCTATCATGGACATTTGGTCTGATGGCATTGATGCAAATTCCCCTGTCGCTCTTAACCATGATTGTTCCGGTGTTTCTTATTGCGGTGGGAACGGCATACTGTCTCCATGTCATTTCTGAATACATTTCCAGCTCCCCGGATGCCCATTCCCCGAAGGAGCTGGTATTTGCAACTTTTACCCATACCGCGCTGCCGTGTACCCTGGCTGTCATCACCACCTTATTTGGAGTCGGGTCGCTTTTTGTCAATCGCATTCGTGCCATCCATGAATTTGCATTATTTTCATGCTTCGGGATGGTGAGTCTGCTGGTGACACTTCTTTTTCTCCTGCCGGCAGTACTTATTTTCATACCGGTATCCGGCAAAACAAGCGAGGGCGACTCCCGTATCGGTAAGTTATTCGATCAGTTCCTCGATCGGATTGTTTCCCTGAATTTAAACCACCAAAAAGCCACCCTGATAACTGTCGTAATTTTGGCCCTGTCGTCTGTCATCGGCATATTTTTTATCCAGGTTGAAAACAATCCGGTCGAGTTCTTTAAAAAAGACACCCCCATCAGCCGCAATTTTCACGACATCCATCAGAAACTTTCGGGTAGCTTTCCCATCAGTGTGATTGTGGAAAGCAAGCAGGATTACTATTTTGAAGATCCGAAACACATCGTTGAAATTAAACGCTTGCAGGCGTATCTTGAAACACTTCCCTATGTGGACAAAACCATTTCCTTTGCGGATTATGTGATGCTCGTTAACTATGCCCTAAACCATTATGATTCAAAATATTACGTTATACCCCAAGAAGCCTTTGAAGCCCGGATGGCGATAAATAATTATAAGGGTCTGCTCGGGGAGGATATGTTTTCACGTTTTATGACACCGCAACTCAATAAAGCTAACATTCTTTTGTTGACGTATATATCGAGTTCCAAAGATTTTCTCCAAACCAGAGAAAAGATCCTCACCCATGCCCGTCAATATTTTCCCGAGCATCTCAATTTTGAAGTCAGTGGTTTTGGAATGGCAGTATCGGCGAGCAGCCATTTGCTGACAACCGGTCAGATTAAAAGTATTTCTCTTAGCTTAGCGCTTATCTTCGGCATTATGTTTTTGATGTTTCTGTCCGCCAAAGTCGGTCTGATCGCCATACTTCCCAACTGTTTTCCGATTATTATGAACTTTGGAATTATGGGATGGCTGGGTATTCGGCTTTCTGTGACCACAAGCCTGATTGCCTGTATTGCCATCGGACTGGCCGTTGATGACACGATCCATTATTTGTACCGATATAACCGCGAGTTCAAAAAGGATCTGGATAAAGACCGCGCGCTTCGAGATACAATCAAAACAGTCGGCAAGCCGATTATTTTCACCACTCTGACCATCAGCATTGGATTCTTTGTATTAATGTTCTCGCAGTTTAAGCCCACGGCGATTTTCGGTTTTCTGATGGTCATCACCATGCTGTCTGCGCTTATTGGCGATCTGATCATTTTGCCCGCTCTCATGCGCCACGTAGAACTGGTAACGGCGTGGGATTTGCTCAAATTAATGCCGACATTGGGAGGATTGCCTGCCGGCCTTGCGCATGAATTGATCCAACCACTGACGACCATCAAAATGGGCAGCGACTTTTTACTAGACAGTATTTCTAAAAAAAGGAAGATTAATGAGGCGCAAATATTTGAGATCCTCAATAAAATCAGTGATCAAACCGATAGAGCATCCGAGATTGTCAATCGTTTAAGAACTTTTGGAGAACAGCCCGGCTTTAAAACAGAGCGCATCCATATTAACGAACCGATTATGGATGTGATTTCCATTATAAGGTACCAGCTCAGCCTGGATAATATCGAATTAAAACTGGAATTGGATGAGACCCTGCCGCCCATCCTGGCACACAAGAACGGATTGGGGCAGGTTGTCTACAACCTCCTGACCAATGCCCATGAAGCCATCAATGAAAGTAAAAAAGCAGCCGGCAGGTCTGGCCATCATCTGATTCAAATCCGATCCTTTCTGGAGGATAATAAGGTGATCCTTGCGGTGTCAGATACGGGAATCGGCATTTTAGCGACCCATCTGGCCCGGATTTACGAGCCTTTCTTTACGACGAAAGCCACCGGACAGGCAAAAGGGCTGGGATTAAGCATCAGCAACCAGATTGTCCGGGAGTTCGGTGGCCGCATTGATGCTGAAAGTGAGATACACAAAGGCACGACCTTCAAAGTAATCTTCCCCTGCGTCAGCCCATAAGCGCTTTTTGATGACCCATCGAGCTCAGGTTTAACATTAACCCTTCCCTTGGGTTTTTAAGTATGTTATTTTATAGCGTTTCCCAAAAATTAATTTCT
>CBDUUO010000501.1:0-3148 GCA_965370395.1 uncultured bacterium | reverse complement strand
GGGAGAAAAAAATGCGAGGCAAAGTCCTAATTGTAGATGACTATTCCGATTGGCGTGACATGCTGAGCGGTCTGATCGAGCGGGAAGGACATCGGGTCGAAACGGTCGGCACCAAGGAGGCCGCCTTGGCCTATATTGATCAAAACAAAGATCTGGATCTGGTGATATTGGATATCCGCTTGGTGGAGACCGAAGAAAACAATCAAGATGGCATGCGCTTGCTGGCTGAAATCCGTAAAAGGCGTTCCTTTACACGGGTCATCATGGTCACCGGATACGGAACCATGGAGACTCAGCGCAAGGCCTTTAAAGAGTTTCGGGCTTTTGATTTCTTCAGTAAAGCTCAATTTGATTCGGATGAGTTCAGACGCGCATTTCAAGACGCAATCGAACAAACTGTCCGTGATCGTAAAACTTGGAAAGATAAAGAATTTATTCGCGATCAAAATTATGAAATATGGCAGCGTGACAAAACCGATCCGGTTTGATAATCCCATGCAGTTCGTAGATCGCGACCGTCGATGATGACAATTTTTATTTCGGATCGTGTCAATAAGACAGGCGATGCCTGATTTTAGACAAGGAGGTTAACGTTGGTAAAAGAAGATTTGCGTATTGGGGTTTTTGTGTGCGATTGTGGCTCAAATATTGCCGGGTTTATAGACACCGAAGAAGTGCGCAAGTTTGCTGAGAGCCTGCCGGATGTTGTTGTATCGGTTCGCAATAGATATACATGTGCGGATCCGGGGCAGCAGGAGATCCAGCGCACGATTTTTGAATATCGACTCAACCGGATCGTCGTCGCATCATGCTCACCATCATCGTATGAGCCGATCTTCCGGCAATGCATTCAGGGGGCCGGACTCAATCAATACTTGCTGGAGATGGCCAACATTCGCGAGCACTGCTCATGGGTGACCCCGGACCCTGAGAAGGCGACCGTAAAGGCCAAAGACATCGTTAAAGTGGCGATTTCGCGTGCCAGGTGGCTTTTCCCGCAGGATGAAGAGCAAATTCCGGTCATGGATGCAGCCTTGGTTATCGGTGGTGGAGTGGCCGGCATGCAGGCAGCGTTGGATTTGGCGGATGCCGGGCATCAGGTATATCTGGTTGAAAAAAAGCCATCGATTGGCGGTATTATGGCGCAGCTTGATAAAGTCTACCCGGATATTGAGTGCAGTATCTGAATACTTGGCCCTAAGATGATGGATGTCGGTCGACATCCCAAAATTGAATTGCTGACCCACTCAGAATTAGAAGACATAACGGGATATGTCGGTAATTTCAAAGCCCGCATTCGTAAAAAAGCCCGCTATGTTGACGAGCAGGACTGCGTCTCCTGCGGTGACTGCACAACTGTCTGCCCGGTCGTTGTTGCCGACGAATTCCAAATGGGCTTGAGCAGTCGCAGGGCGATATATATTCCTTTTCCACAGGCTGTCCCCTCCGCTTATTTGATCTCGGCGGAAGATTGTTTAGGTGAGAACCCGATCGCTTGTGGAAAGTGTCTCGAAGTTTGCGATAAAAAATGTATTGATTTTGATCAGGAAGATAAACTTCTCGAAATTGAGGTCGGCGCAATTATTGTGGCCACCGGTATGGACGTGTATGATCCCACGGCGCTCGATGAATACGGCTATACGCGTTTTGTCAACGTGGTTACCAGCATCGAATTTGAACGACTGATCTCCACCGGTGGGCCTTTGGGGGGGCACCTGGGTCGGCCCAGTGACAAAGCAAGGCCTCATCGCATTGGATTTATTCAATGTGTCGGGTCACGGACCCAGGATCCCAAACGGGGTAATCCCTATTGCTCCACTATATGCTGTATGAACACCATCAAAGACGCTCAGTACCTCATGGATAACTATCCCGATACCGAAGTTACGGTTTTTTATATCGACTTGCGGGCTTACGGTAAGGGGTTTGAAGAGCTTTTGATGCGAACGCGAGGCAGTGGTGTGCGCTATGTCCGGGGCTTGCCGGGTGATGTTCGTGAAGATCCCGGCACCCATAACCTAATGGTAACCGTTGAAAATACGATCGAAAAACGCCTTGAGAACCACGAATTTGATATGCTGGTCCTGGCCGTGGGTGCTGCACCGGCAATCGAAACAGAAACCATTCGGCAAATGGTGAGCATTGCTAAATCACCGAACGGTTTTTTAAAGGAAGCCCATGCAAAACTGCGCCCGGTAGAGACGCCTACCAAGGGCGTGTTCATTGCCGGCGCTGCAGAAAGCCCCAAGGACGTTCGCGAGAGTGTTACCCAGGCAAGCGCTTCAAGCTCACACGCTTCTATCCTGTTGAGTAAAGATCGATTTGCGGTAGAAGCCATCACGGCCGCTGTGTATGAAGAGGCCTGCACTAAATGCGGACAATGCGCTCGCGTCTGTCCTTTTGGTGCGATCACCTGGCAAAAGAAACACGTCCCTCAAATAATCAGTGCGGCTTGTGCAGGGTGCGGGACCTGCGCTGGCGAATGCAAATTTGGTGCAATTGAAATGCGGCACTTCTCGGACCAGGCAATTTATGCCCAGATTGATGCTATCCTGGAAGCAGATCCTCTGGAAAAAATCGTAACGTTTGCTTGTAACTGGTGCTCATATGCCGGGGCAGATACGGCCGGAGTGAGCCGTTTGGAATACCCACCCAATGCGCGTATTATCCGAACGATGTGTTCGGGGCGTGTGAATCCGGAATTTGTATGGTATTCATTTCAAAAGGGCGCGCCGGTCGTCCTCGTTTCTGGTTGCCACTACGTCGACTGCCATTACATAGACGCTAACCGCAGCACAGTACGGCGTTTAGACGGGCTCTGGGACGGCCTGGAAAAATCTGAAATTCGCCCTGACCGTCTTTTGCTGGAATGGTGTTCCGCTGCCGAGGGTGCACGCTGGCAAACCATTATGCACGCCGCAGAGAAAAAACGGCAGATGGTGACCCCGCAAGAGTTGGAACTCACTCGAGGCGTTTTGGCAAAGGCACGTGTGCCGCGTCCCCGCAACCCCAAGCCTGCCGACGAGGAACAGGAGACCGAATTTGCGTGCATGCGCTGCGGACATCGTTGGGACAGTGTTTTCAGTGTGAAACGGGAACGGACCTGCCCTGAATGCCGATCCAATAGCGTGCGCTGGTTGCGACAAAG
>CBDUUO010000500.1:0-3150 GCA_965370395.1 uncultured bacterium | reverse complement strand
AAGAACTCAACTGGACTTAAGTATATGACACGACTTTTGTAATATATTTGTGGGAAATGACACTAGGGCGCCCTGCATCCCCCCAAGAGCATCCAGCCATTTCTTGACAAAAACCGTCTGATTCTTTTATATTAATGCGCTTAGTACCTTAGAAATTATTTTTTTGAACGAGATGGCGAGATAATTTTATGGGGTTTGAAAACCATACGACGATGACAGCTGCCCAGCTGGAGGTGGGTATTGCCGCAGCCAAAAGATATCCACATGCCCATGTGCATAAGGGTGATTTAATCATCTCCCCTGAGGCCTTTGAGTCACCGGGAAGAGAAACCAATCTGATTATCAGCCGATTTGCCATTATCGATTGTACCGGGTCTGTCCGTATCGGCCCCTGGTGCAATATATCGGCCCGTACCCGGGTTTATACCCATGACCACATTCATATGGGCAAAACGCCGCTTTTTGAAACGGAGGCCAAGTACGGGGTTTTGTGGCAGGACAAAACCATCGGTGCCGATGTCTGGTTGCACGATGGTTCGATCGTGCTTTATCAGGCAACCCATATACCGGACGGGGTCGTTCTGGGCGCAGGGTCGGTATTAACCAAGAATCCGGGGCCTTACGAGATTTGGGCCGGTGCACCGGCAAAAATAGTCGGCGTTAGAGATGATGTGGACCCGCAGGCCATCGAAAAGCTGCTTGAACAAAACGGCCACAGGTTGCCGGAGCAGGCTTAATAGAGGTATATTCGGATGGGTCGTAATTCGACATATAATATTTTGATGTACTCCCACGACACTTACGGCCTCGGTCACATCCGCCGAACGATGGCGATCGCCACGCATCTCCTGGGACCCCGCATCAATATACTCATCCTGACCGGATCACCCATCGCCGGCCGTTTTTCGTTTCCCGAACAGATCGATTTTGTGCGAATCCCGGGAATGATTAAAAAAACCAACGATGAGTATCTCCCGCTTTCGATTAAAATTAATGCCAGACACGCGCTGGATATCCGCAAAAATATCATCACCGCCACCGCTAAAACCTTTCAGCCGCAACTATTCATCGTGGACAAAGAACCGCTCGGACTGCGCAAAGAAGTGTTGCCGACATTAAAGTGGCTGCAGCGGTCCCTTCCCAATACCCGGACTATTTTAGGGCTCAGAGACATCATGGATGATGCCGCCACGGTTAAAAAAGATTGGCGGGAAAAAGGCGTGTACGAAATTTTACAAAACCTGTATGCCGAGATATGGGTTTACGGCAACCAGGACTTTTATAACCCGATTGAAGAATATGATATCCCAGAATCGATCAGTCAAAAAATGTACTTTACGGGATATATCCCGCGCAAGATTCCCGGCCCGGAAGCCGTCAGAAATATCCGCAAGGAGCTCGGCGTCAAGCCCGACGAAAAGCTCGTGGTGGTGACCACCGGCGGCGGTGGCGATGGATATGTCGTCATGCGCACCTATGTCTCCATGCTTGAATCTGCTTCAAAACCGCTGCCGTTTAAGAGCGTATTGATCACCGGACCGTTTATGCCCAAGAATAAACGCAGAAAGATTTTCAAACGTGCCAGAAAGCATGGTGTGCGTGGCTATCATTTCTATCGGCAAATGGAAAAAATTTTTGCAGCCGCCGATTTGGTTGTCAGTATGGGAGGTTACAATACACTCTGTGAAATTTTGAGCCAGGGGACTCCCAGTCTCGTTATTCCCCGTGAGACACCGCGCAAAGAGCAGCTGATTCGGGCTCAGGCATTCAAACGCCATAACCTGGTCGATTACATTCCATGGGCCAAATTGGAACCGACCATCATGCAGCAAAAAATTCTATCCTTCCTGGAAGCTCCCGAACCCTATTTGAAGGCTATTTCGCAATTTCGTTTTACCGGAATCGAAACCATGCAGCAGCGCCTTCGCGACTTCAGGTCCAAAAAATCATGAATTCCCCCAACCGACCTTTTTTGGGAATGATCCTGAAGGGCTATCCCCGGATTTCTGAAACATTCATCTCCAATGAAATCCTTTTGCTCGAGAAACTGGGTTTTCCCATCCACCTGTTTTCCATGCGCCGGCCCCGGGAAAACTTTACCCATCAAAGCGTTAACCAGATTCAAGCAGCCGTCGACTATCTGCCCGAGACCCTGTTGAGACCGCTGCCGCGCTTGATGTATCATAATTGCCTGCTGGCAGCTCAACGGCCTCGTATTTATGCCCGGGCCTTAAAAATAGCATTTCGACGCTTTTTAAGGACTCGCAAATCGGCTACACTCAAGCATCTGTTTCAGGCAGGCTATCTGGTTCAGCGTTTGATGCCCGGCCGGCGGGTCATCCATTTGCACGCCCATTTTGCGCATTCTCCGGCATCGGTGGCCATGTTTACGAGCATATTAAGCGGGCTGCCGTTCAGCTTTACTGCCCATGCCAAAGATATTTATACATCGGATCCCAGACAGCTGAGGGAAAAAGCGGCGCTGGCAAAATTTGTGGTAACCTGCACCGAATACAACCGGCGTTATCTAATGGCGCTTTGTAACGGTGAGCCGGGTGCGATTCATCGGATATACCACGGCATTGATACCCGGCTTTTTTCGCTGAGCCCGGATGGGATTTCGCAAGCTGAAAAGCCTTATCGGATTCTGACCGTCGCCCGTCTGATTGCCAAAAAAGGATTGCCCACGGTCTATCGGGCCCTGAAAGTTTTGAAGGATAAGGGGATCGCTTTCAAGCATACCCTCATCGGTGATGGCGAAGATCGCGAAAAAATTTTAGCCGTGATAAAAGATCTGGGCCTGACCGCCCATACCCGGTGGCTGGGCACACAGCCCCATGAAGTAGTTCGGGATTATTACAAACGGGCGCATCTGTTTGTGCTGGGCTGTGAAGTGGCGCCCAACGGTGACCGGGATGGAATTCCCAATGTTCTTTTCGAAAGTATGGCCATGGGTGTACCGGTGGTGGCGACCCGCTTATCTGCCATTCCCGAGCTTGTGGAAAATGAAAAAACCGGATTGCTGGTGCCCCCCGGCCAACCGCAGCAGCTGGCCGAAGCTATGATAAAAATGCTGGTGGATGATGCGCTTAGAACCCGTGTCATACCGGCTGCCCGCCAGCGGGTCCTGCAGGACTTCGACAATAAAGT
>CBDUUO010000499.1:0-3151 GCA_965370395.1 uncultured bacterium | reverse complement strand
TCTGCAATCAAATGCCGCTCAATGAGCTCTGTCAGATCCAGTGCTTCCATCTGCCCCTCCAGACCGCTGACTTTGATGGCATCTTCTATGTTGACCAGACAGAACGGGCAGGCGGTTACAATCACATCAGCCCCGGCCTTTTTGGCCATCTCCACGCGCAGCACCCCCATGCGCTGTTCTTCTTCGGGCTCATAAAAGAGCATCAGCCCGCCGCCACCGCAGCAAAAGGACCGGTCCCGACAGTCCGCGGTCATTTCAACCCGCTTGATTCCCTGAATCGAATCGATGGCCTGGCGGGGATCATCGTATAAATTGTTGTGCCGACCCAGATAGCAGGCATCATGATAGACATAAATTTTTGAAGCATCTTCAACCGGTTTGAGTTGAATTTTACCGGACTTCACATTAGCTGCAATCGTCTGGCTGATATGTTCCACCGGCGGAAGATCGGTATAATCCTTTTTGAATGCATTGAAGGCGTGCGGATCGGCGGTAACAATGCTTTGCACGCCGGAATTCAGAATAGCATCCGTATTTTGATCTTTTAAATCCTGATACAGCATCTCCTCGCCAAATCGCCTGGCTTCATGGCCGCTGTCTTTCTCGGCCTTCCCGAGGATGCCGAAATTAATTCCGGCCGCATTAAGAATTTTCGCGGTGCAGCGCGCAATTTCCTGCATGCGGTCATCATATGAGGAAATGCTGTCGACGAAATAAAGGACATCGGCTGAAGCACCCTTTTCAAGAATTTTGGCGCTACAGCCTTCCGGAAGCTCCTGGGTCCAATCCGCGCGCTTTCTCTCCATCTTACCCCAGGGATTGCCGCGTTTTTCAAGTGAACCCAGCGGCTTTTGCAGGGATTGGGGCACCAACCCTTCATCGACCATGCCACGCCGCAAATCCACCATCTTATCGATATATTCAATGCCCAGGGGGCATTCCTGTTCGCAGGCCCCGCAGGTGGTGCATGACCAGATTTCATCCTCATCATAAATATCACCGATCAATGGTTTGGCCTCTCCGCCGTTGCTGCCGATCAGGGGATAATGTTTAAAGGCATAATCGCGGCCCTTAATGGATATAAATCGCGGCGACAGCGGGCGCCCGACTGCATTGGCCGGGCAGCGGTCGGAACAGCGGCCGCAATCCGCACAGGAATAGAAATCAAGGATATGCTTCCATGTAAAATCCTCAAAGACTTTCACGCCAAAAGAATCCAGATCGTCAAGCTGTTCATCTGAAATGCCGTAGCGCACGGGCTTCACATTGCCCTTTTCAATCCGCATGAAAAATACGTTGAAAATGGAAGTGATCACATGAAAGTGCTTGCCCAGCGGCAAAAAGCACAGGAAAAAGAAAAAGGTCACATCATGGATGAAATAGGTAATTAGATTAGTGTTCTGCAGCGCTGCTAAAGAGGAACCGCTTAACATATAGCTGAAAAACCAGGCGAGGCTCAGCGGGGCCGGGAACTCGGCATGAACACCGTTCCGGACTTGAGCGGCGACCAGACTGGCTTCAAATAAGCTTTCCGAGATCATCAAGGTTGAAATAAGACCGAGGACAAAAATGGCTTCAGCGGTATGATCTTTTCCGTAACGGGGCGGCACGGCATATCGCTCGGGTTTAATAATTCCCCTGCGGATGGCGGTGATGACACAGGCAAATAAAATCCAGGTGGCCGCGTAATCTTTCAAGATGCTGTAAATCTGCCCGAAAACGCCGCTGAATCCGGGCAACACAAAATTTTCGGAAAAACCCAGTATGACCAGCTGGGTTGAGCGCGCGCCCAGAATAATAAAGCCGGCAAATATAAAAATGTGCAATACACCGGCGAGCATATACCGGGGATGGCGCCACTGGGCCAGCCAGATTTTTAAAATCAGGCCAATGCGTTGCGGAATGCAGCAAAAGCGGTCATCTGGGGCGGCTTTGACCAGGGGGGTCAGCCTGCGGATGATGATGTAGGCAAACAGAGCCGTACCGACAACCGGTATCAGGATGGAAAAAATTACCGTCGGAATACCGAATAACGAAGCAGCAGCCGGAGAAGTCAATGCGGATTCCATTTTTTATGTTGTTCCCCTTTTTATAACTCGACTGACCGTTATTAGACCCCATCTCAAAAATAGGTGATCACGCGTTTAATTCTCCCGTTTAGCGGGAGATTTTTAAGCAAATTTATCGATGATTTATAAGCGACAGGACAGCGTGTAAACCAAGGGAGCATGCATATCACGAATACCCGCTTCGGACAATAGCCCAAGCCAGGTGTTCAAAGGTTCAGCGTTCCAGGTTCAGAGGTTTTTTTTATTGTTGGATCGATTTAATCCGTTTTATTGGTTGAATTAGTTTAATTAGTTGAATTAGTTAATTAACTCAACCAATCGAACCAATCAGACCAATTGAACGAATGAAACCGGCCTTCAAGCTTAGAACCCATCTCAAAAATGCGTCTAAGTGCCCATGGCGGTGTCAGGTGTCAGGCCTCTGGTCTATAGGCTACAACTCGGCTGAGCTCGTCGCAGGCTGGTTTCTGGCTGCTGGGCACTGCTTTTTTGGCAGCCGCAGTGGGCTGCCCTACTCTCCAGTTTTCATCTGTCATCTGACCTCTGACATCTGACATCTTTCTCCGGTTACCTAACCTCTGAACCCTGAACCTGGCGACTGACACCTGACACCCGGATTGCCTGACACCTGAAACCTGACACCCGAAACCTGATCTATCTATTTCCCCCCGAAGGCATCTTCTGAAATATCAACCGCCGTACTGTCGGCCGCCAGTATCACATTCATTTCGCCGAGGCTGACCGGTAAAATCGAATGCGCGAAAAATTCGGCACTTTTGATCTGGCCTTCGTAAAAGGCCACGTCTTTTTTCCTGGCACCGTTTTCCAGATTTTGAGCCGCTATGGAAGCCCGCCACAACAGCAGCCAGGCAAAGACCACATCGCCGAATACCTCCATAAAGGAATAGGCATGGGCAAAAGCGTTCATGCGGGTATCCGGTGACATGGCGGTTTGGCCGATATGAAGGGCCACTTCCCCCAGCTTGTTGACCGCTGCTTCCACTTTAGCGGAAACGTCTTGCAGACTTGAAATCGACTTGGCGGCAGCGATCGTCTGCTGGACCTCTCCCAGAAGATCCATA
>CBDUUO010000498.1:0-3151 GCA_965370395.1 uncultured bacterium | reverse complement strand
AGTTGTGCCAATGGGTTGTTTTGCGTTTGTGCCATGAGGCATTGTCCATAATCAACAAGATAGCGGTTGTCTTCTTTTATAATAATTTCAAACCGTTACACACCACCATTTCGCTTGTTAGCAAATCTGGCAAACGGAACATATTTATGACAACCGGTATAACACAAAAGCTATTTTTTCGGTTTTACCAGAAGGAGGTCAAGATTATGAAAGAAAAGCGGAATTTACACCTGAAAGTCCAGGAATTGTGTGATTGTTATGCCACAAACGACCCGCTGAAGGAAATGTCTGAAATTAAAGGAGACGGCGATAAGGATGAAGCAGCGGTAAAATGGCTCGCCCTGGCCGCGCTGCATGGCGTAAACGATAATGCCAAAGAGGTTTCCATCACGCGCTCGCCGGACGGAAATATCAAGGTAACCGCCAAATACCGGGAAGCCGAACTTCCATCCCCCGGCTCGGAAATTGGTGAAAAAATCATGAACGCGGTGCGCGAAATTACCCATATTGAGGGCAATAAAGGCAAATCCCCTTTGGCACTGGGTATCCGTGAAGACAGCATCGAACTCAAAATTAAAATAAAAGCCCAAGATGAGGGGGAAAAGGTTACCCTAAAATTCCCTGAATAACGGATGAATCGCAAAGCCATTGCTATCGGAATCCTGTGGATACTTATCCTTTCGGGTTGTGCCGCAATCCACAGGGAAAAAATACCCGCAGAACGCATTATCCCGGAACTGAAATGGAATCTGGAAAGTTATGCTGAATTTGTGAAAGAAAATTTGACCGAAATCAATGCGAGCTATTCTACAGCGTATGCCCCTTATGAGTTTGTGGTCGACACGGATTATGGCAGCACCGTGATACAAAATCTGCTTGATCCTGAATCGGCAACAGCGATCAACACCGGGCTGACGGGTGATGCGAACCCGGAACATTCAGACAAATTGATTCTTATCTATCAGCACATCATCAACCATTATGATTACATTTTAGATCCCCTCAAATGGCAATCGGTTGCAGAAACCATCAAATCTAAAAAAGGCGATTGTAAGAGTTTATCTCTGCTGTTGATGTCCCTTTTAATATCCGCCGGCTACGATACGTATGCCGGTATCTCCAACGGACACATGTGGGTTAAAGTAAGAAAGAATACCCAATGGTATGTCCTGGAGTTGGATCAGGACCCTGAAAGAAACACCATTTACCGCATGCCGGGCTTTTACGATTATCCGCTTTACAAGATCTATCCGGATCGATCCGAAAGAAGAAACAGGAAAATCAGCCATGAAAACAGCGAAAGTTGAAGTCATACGCTGGTCGAACGAAAAATCGCCGGATGAAGCATTGCTCCGCAGCATATTGGCTGATGAAGATTTACACCCCTATGTCTGGTCCAACGGGCCCGGTGATGTCTACGGCGCCCACAGTCATTCCTATCACAAGGTGATTTATGTGGTTCGCGGTTCCATCACCTTCGGTCTGACCGGTTCAGGAGATGAAATCACCTTGAACAGCGGTGATCGATTAGAGTTGCCGGCCGGTGTTACCCATGATGCCGTCGTCGGGAATCGGGGTGTTGCCTGTCTGGAAGCCCATCGCTAAACTTTTCAGCAGGTAATCCGCACCGATATCACCTTCAGATTTCATCCGACTCAGTCTGACACAGCATTGACAGCCGACCCATTTATAAGCTACTCCTTCACAATCTGTTCGTTCGGATGCAAATCAATCGGGAGAAAAATGCAACCCAATGAAATCATAAAGGACCTGTTTTTTATCGAACGCGGTTTCCTCAATGGAAACCACTTTGTCTACCGGTCTGAAAACCCGACCTTAATTGACACGGCCTATATCTCCGACTTCGATGAAACCGCCGGTTTGATTGCGCAACTGGGTGTCAATCTATCAGATGTGCAACTCATTATCAGCACCCATTGTCATTGCGACCACATCGGGGGCAATAAACGGATTCAAGATCAATCCGGCTGCGACATTGCACTGCATAAGATCGGCAAACATTTTATAGATACCCGCGATGATTGGGCCACCTGGTGGAAATACTATAGCCAGGAAGCCGCCTTTTTCGACTGCACGATCGAGTTAAACGATGGTGATGTTCTCTCCATCGGTCCGCATGAATTCAATGTCATTCATACACCGGGCCATGCCGCAGAGGGAATTGTGCTGTATAACCGAAAAGAAAGGCTCCTGATCTCTTCCGACACCCTCTGGAAAAATGACATGGCCGTAATGACCCTGCGGATTGAAGGCAGTGCCGCCCTCTTTCATATGCTGGAATCACTCGAGAAGCTGCAATCATTGGATGTTCAGATGGTTTATCCCGGGCACGGTCCGCCATTTAAGGATATGCCCAAAGCGCTATCCAAAGCCAGGAAACGGCTGAAAAGCTTTTTAAATCATCGCGATCAAATAGGGCTCGATTTACTGAAAAAAATTATTGTTTATACCTTGATGATGCGCAAAACCATGGACCAAGATTCATTTTTCGATCAACTCATGCAAACCCATTGGTATAAAGAAACCATCGATCTGTATTTTAACGGTGAATACCAGGCAAAATATGAAGCGATCATGAAGGATTTCCGAAAGCGCGGAATTGTAAAAACGCAAAACGGCATAATGTCTACAACCGTCAGACCTTAGGAGGCAAAAATGAGTGAGATTAAGGTGATCCGAAAGCCCAGTAAAGAGCAGCTGAAAGAACTCGGTGTATTCAGCTGGCCGGTCTGGACCAAAGAATCCTCGGAATTTCCGTGGTCATATGACGACCAGGAAACCTGCTATTTTTTGGAAGGCGATGTTGTCGTAACACCCGAAGGGCAAGAACCGGTGGAAGTCGGCAAAGGGGATCTGGTAACGTTTCCGACCGGGATGTCGTGCACCTGGAAAATACGCAAAGATGTTAAAAAACACTACCGGTTCGGATAGGATTATGTCCATGTTAAAACCCAGACTGGTTGACGTTCATGCCCACATTTGTGATTCCAGCTTTGATAAAGACCGAGACGAAGTGCTTAACCGGGCCAGGAAGGCCGGCGTCGAGACGATCATCACAGTTGCAGAAGACCTTTCGGATGCTCACAAAAATTTACAGCTGGCAAAAACGTATCCGATGTTGAAGCCGGCC
>CBDUUO010000497.1:0-3153 GCA_965370395.1 uncultured bacterium | reverse complement strand
TCTATCGATATCGAATCGAAAATAATGCGGGTTGAATTGCCCGAAGGACTGGAAGAGGGTTAAATTGAATTTGATCTTTTACAATTAAAATGAAATTTGTTGTACTGACAATTTTTCCTGAAATGTTTGACCCATTTTGGGACCACGGGATTATCAGGAGGGCGATCGATCAAAAGAAAATTTTCGCTTCAACCCTGAATATTAGAGATTTTGCTGAAGACAAACACCAGGTAACCGACGATCGGCCGTACGGCGGCGGCAGCGGGATGGTGATGAAGCCCGAACCATTAGCCGGCGCGATTCGGGCTGCCAACCGCAAATTCCCTTCTGCAAAAACAATCCTGCTGACACCTCAGGGACGCGTTTTTAATCAAGAAGTAGCGAATGAACTGGCCGCTTTTGAAGGGTTGGTTTTAGTGTGCGGACGCTACGAAGGGGTCGATGAGCGCATCAGCCACGACCTCATTGACTACGAAATTTCTATCGGAGATTATGTGCTGACCGGCGGCGAACTGGCGGCCATGGTCGTCATCGATGCCGTCACCCGTCAGATACCCGGCACCCTGGGGGGTGAAGACGCTGCTGAAAAAGACTCATTTTCGAACGGCCTGCTGGAACACGCGCATTACACCCGGCCGCAAGTTTTTGAAGGCAAAGCGGTACCGGAGACATTATTGTCAGGGCATCACGAAGAAATTGAAAATTGGCGCCTGGAATCTGCGTTGTTGCGCACCTTATTAAAACGGCCGGATCTCCTGCAAAACAAGCGTTTAAACAAAAAGGAGATCGAAATTTTAAAGAAGTGGTCCCGGGGCATTGAAGATATATTAAAATATCACCCCAAAGAACATCGATAAAATAATAACAATTAAGGGATTAAGGAATTTTGGAATTAAAAACCGGAATAAATTAAATTTAAATTCCTAAATGCCTCAATTCGCAATTCCTAAATTCATCTTGATTATGCCCAATCTTTATGTGGCATTGATCCATTACCCGGTGGTCAATAAAAACGGCGAAACGATTGCCGCCGCCTTGACCAACCTGGATTTACACGATATATCAAGGGCCGCTAAAACATACGGCCTGAAGGCATTTTTTGTCGTTACGCCTCTTGAAGACCAGAAAGATCTGGCCGAAAAGATAATTTCTCATTGGACAACAGGCATTGGTGCCGAGTATAATCCCAAAAGGCGCAGCGCTCTTGAGCTTATTCGTGTCAATGATTCGTTCCCGGAGGCTCTTGACCAGATCGCAGCAACGGAAGGCAGTTATCCGATAACGATCGCAACCTGTGCGCGGAAATATCCGGCAAACATCAGCCACGAAAAATTGCGCGCCATGTTGAACAAGGGCAAACCGTATGTGCTGGTTTTAGGGACCGCCTGGGGTTTGACCGAAGAATTTATTTCCAAGGCCGATTATGTGCTCGAACCGATTGTGGGAAAAACAGACTACAACCATCTTTCGGTGCGCTCTGCCGCAGCGATTATATTCGATAGGCTGCTGGGAAAAAAATAGGACATTAACATACTATTTAGGCATCAACGGACAGGCAACTTATGCGCTAATCCGTTGAAATAAGGTTTAGAAATTTTTCTTGGAGGAATAATGGAAAAGATTGAGCAAATTGAAAAAGAACAAATGCGACTGGACCACCCTGATTTTGGACCGGGCGATAATGTCAAAGTCCACGTAAAAATAAAAGAAGGTGAAAAAGAACGTATCCAGGTTTTTCAGGGCGTGGTCATCAGCAAACGCAAAGGTAACACAAATGCGACGTTTACCGTCCGCAAGGTTTCCTACGGTGTCGGAGTAGAGCGAATTTTCCCGTTGCACTCGCCGGCTCTCGATAAAATCGAGGTGGTTACGCGGGGCCGGGTCAGGCAGGCAAAAATCTACTACCTGCGCAAGCTTAGAGGAAAGGCTGCCAGGATCAAAGAGCGTCGTTTAACGTAAAGGCAGAAGACAGACGACAAAAGACAGACGACAGCCTGATATCTGTCCTCTGACATCTGTCCTCTGACATTTGGATATGGATTTGTGGTTTTTCGAAAAAAAAGCCACTGAAAAAGGTTACAAAGAGATTGCCGGCATTGACGAGGCCGGTCGGGGTCCTCTGGCCGGCCCTGTTGTTTCTGCGGCTGTGATTCTGCCACAGGCATTCTCGGTCGCCAATGTCATCGATTCCAAAAAACTGTCTGCTAAAAAACGTGTTCAGCTGTATCAAGAGATTTATTCCCATGCGGTTTCGGTGGGCATCGGTATTGTTGATCCGGTTGAAATTGACCGTATCAATATCCTGCAGGCTTCGTTGTTGGCCATGTCCATGGCGACGACTAATTTGCGACCCCAGCCCGAATGCCTTCTAATTGACGGTCCATTCCGAATTCCATCCCACCTGCCTCAGACACCCATTACCAAAGGAGACACCTTAAGCGTTTCGATCGCCGCTGCATCGATTGTGGCCAAAGTCACCCGTGACCGGCTGATGGAAAGGTATCACGAATACTATCCGCAATTTGGTTTTTGTCAGCACAAAGGATACCCGACCCGGGCGCACAAGGAGGCAATCCGCAAATTTGGATACTGTCCGATTCATAGACGGACTTTCAGGGGTGTCAAAGAATACCTTTAAATACGTCAGTAGTACGCGGCCCGTCGTCCGTTGTCCGTCGTTGAAAGGCTCGAAAAACCGTATTGCTAATAAAAACAGGTGACATGGGCTAAAAGTTTTTCTTTTCTTGAATTTATATTTGGCTTATAGCTTTCATTAGTTTTATCAACAGACAACTGACTGCGGACAACAAACATTTGATATGCGAAATCGGCAGCAAAAATTTGGGGAAAAGGGAGAAGCCCTTGCGGTTCGCCGGTTGAAAAAAGCGGGTTATAAAATTATTGAAACCAATTACCGCACCCAACTGGGTGAAATTGATATTATTGCGAAAGAAAGCGATACAATCGTTTTCGTCGAGGTCAAATCCAGACGCTCGGTCCACTTCGGCAATCCCAAGCAGGCTGTAACGCTTCAAAAACAGAAAAAAATATCAATGGTTGCCCTTTATTATCTGAAGACCACCGATCAGAGCACCGCCAAAGCCAGATTTGATGTGGTGACCGTAATTTCAAATCGGGACAAACCTCGGGTTG